>NZ_QQWI01000004.1:0-300000 GCF_004125825.1 Fusibacter sp. A1
CTGCTTTCATTGTTTTATTCAGTATCCGTATTATTCAACGATTGATGCAACAGCACCAGCGCCTACTGTACGTCCGCCTTCACGGATTGAGAAGTTAAGACCTTGCTCGATCGCGATTGGTGCGATAAGCTCGATTTCCATCTCGATGTTGTCGCCAGGCATACACATTTCAACGCCTTCTGGAAGAGCGATTGAACCAGTTACGTCAGTTGTTCTGAAGAAGAACTGTGGTCTGTAACCGTTAAAGAATGGAGTGTGTCTTCCACCCTCTTCTTTTTTAAGTACGTATACTTGAGCTTTGAATTTTGTATGTGGGTTTACTGAACCTGGTTTAGAAAGTACTTGACCTCTTTCGATGTCTGTTCTTTGAACACCACGTAGTAACGCTCCGATGTTGTCGCCTGCTCTACCTTCATCAAGAAGTTTTCTGAACATCTCTACACCAGTACATACAACTTTACGTGTTTCTTCATGAAGACCTACGATTTCTACTTCTTCTTGAACTCTCACGATACCTCTTTCGATTCTACCTGTTGCAACTGTACCACGACCTGTGATCGAGAATACGTCCTCAACTGGCATCAAGAAAGGTTTGTCTGTGTCACGCTCTGGAGTTGGAATGTAAGTGTCGATCGTGTCAAACATTTCAACGATCTTTTCTTGCCATTCAGCTTGACCTTCAAGAGCAAGTAAAGCAGAACCTCTGAAGATTGGAGTGTCATCACCTGGGAAATCGTACTCAGAAAGTAATTCTCTGATTTCCATTTCTACAAGCTCAAGTAACTCTTCGTCATCAACCATGTCGCATTTGTTTAGGAATACAACGATGTATGGAACACCAACTTGACGTGCAAGAAGGATGTGCTCTCTTGTTTGTGGCATTGGACCGTCTGTTGCAGAAACTACTAGGATAGAACCGTCCATCTGAGCAGCACCAGTGATCATGTTTTTAACGTAATCGGCGTGACCTGGGCAGTCTACGTGAGCGTAGTGTCTAGCTGGAGTCTCATACTCAACGTGAGCTGTAGAGATTGTGATACCACGTTCTCTTTCTTCTGGAGCTTTATCGATGTTAGCGAAATCTACTTTAGCGCCTAGACCGTATTTGTCCCATAAAGTTGTAGTGATAGCAGCTGTTAATGTTGTTTTACCGTGGTCTACGTGACCGATTGTTCCAATATTAACGTGCGGCTTATTTCTTTCAAATTTTTGCTTAGCCATTTTGAAATTCCTCCCATAATATAGTTAAGTTTCGAGACGCCGGAGAGCGCCCCGAACTGTTTAGACATTAGCCTATTTGTTTTTACCAAGAAGTTCTTCAGCAATGTTGTTTGGAACTGCTTCGTAGTGGTCAAATACCATTGTGTAGTTACCACGGCCCTGCGTTTTAGAACGTAGGTCTGTAGAGTAACCGAACATTTGAGCAAGTGGCACGAAAGCTCTGATTGTTTGAACGCCGTAATCAGCATCCATACCTTCAAGTTTACCACGACGAGAGTTGATATCACCAACTACGTCACCGATGTAATCTTCAGGAACAACAACTTCCACTTTCATGTATGGCTCAAGTAGTACTCCGCCGCCTTTTCTAACAGCTTCTTTAAGAGCCATAGATGCAGCGATTTTGAATGCCATCTCAGATGAATCGACTTCGTGGTAAGAACCATCGTAAAGGTCAACTGCAAGGTCAACTACTTCGTAGCCGCCAAGTGGACCTGAAGCAAGTGCTTCTTGAATACCCTCATCAATTTTACCAATGTATTCTTTAGGAATCGAACCACCGGTAACTGAGTTTTTAAAGCTGTAACCTGCACCAGGTTCTGCTGGAGCAACTCTGATCTTAACGTGACCGTATTGACCACGACCACCAGATTGCTTAGAGTATTTGTGATCGACATCGACATCTTTTTTGATCGTTTCTTTGTAAGCAACTTGTGGCGCACCAACATTCGCTTCTACTTTAAACTCTCTTAAAAGACGGTCAACGATGATCTCTAGGTGAAGCTCACCCATACCAGCGATGATTACTTGTGCAGTTTCTTCGTCTGTCCAAGTTTTGAATGTTGGATCCTCTTCAGCAAGTTTAGCAAGAGCGATACCCATTTTTTCTTGACCAGCTTTTGTTTTTGGCTCGATTGCTACTCTGATTACTGGATCTGGGAAATCCATAGACTCAAGGATGATTTCATGGTCTTGATCACAAAGTGTATCTCCAGTAGTAGTATATTTTAAACCTACAGCTGCAGCGATGTCGCCTGAGTATACTTTAGTAATTTCTTCACGCTTGTTGGCGTGCATTTGAAGGATACGACCGATACGTTCTTTTTTACCCTTTGTAGAGTTATAAACGTGTGATCCAGCTTCAAGTGTACCAGAGTAAACACGGAAGAATGATAGACGACCTACAAACGGGTCAGTCATGATTTTGAAAGCAAGTGATGAGAAAGGTTCGTCATCAGAAGCATGTCTCTCAGCGTCTTCACCATCGATAGTTCCTTTGATCGCTTCAACATCAGTAGGAGCAGGCATGTAAGCGACTACAGCATCAAGAAGCATTTGAACGCCCTTGTTTTTGTATGCTGAACCACAAAATACTGGAACTACGATATTGTCGATAGTAGCTTTTCTAAGAGCCGCTTGCAACTCTTCGATTGTAGGCTCTTCACCTTCAAGATACTTCATTAGAAGTTCTTCATCAGTTTCAGAAATCGCTTCAACCAAAGCTTGTCTAGCTTCTTTAGCTTCTTCTATCATATCAGCTGGAATTTCGATTGTTTTTACGTCTTGACCAAGTTCGCCTTCAAAGATACGTGCATCGAACTTGATAAGGTCGATGATGCCTGTGAAGTCGTTTTCAGCGCCAATCGGTAATTGAGCTGGAACAGCGTTGGCTTTCAAACGGTCTCTCATCATTTGCACAACTCTTTTGAAGTCTGCGCCTGTGATATCCATTTTGTTAACAAAAGCCATACGAGGTACTTTATATTTGTTCGCCTGTCTCCAAACTGTTTCAGATTGAGGCTCAACGCCACCTTTTGCACAGAAAACAGCTACAGATCCGTCAAGAACACGAAGTGATCTTTGAACTTCAACTGTAAAGTCAACGTGGCCTGGTGTATCGATAATGTTGATTCTGTGATTGTCCCATTGACAAGTAGTCGCAGCAGAAGTGATAGTGATACCACGTTCCTGTTCCTGCTCCATCCAGTCCATAGTCGCGCCACCATCGTGAACTTCACCGATTTTATGTGTGATACCAGTGTAATATAGGATACGTTCTGTTGTAGTAGTTTTACCAGCATCGATATGAGCCATGATACCGATGTTTCTGGTTCTCTCTAAAGGAAATTCTCTACTCACAAGATTTCCTCCTTTCAATTATTCAGACTAAAATAAGTTATAAGTATGCTTTTAGCATAACGCACGTAGACCGCGGGTTATGCTAAGAGTCATTTTACCATCTGTAGCTAGCGAACGCTTTGTTTGCTTCTGCCATTTTATGAGTGTCTTCTTTCTTCTTAACAGAACCACCCGTATTGTTAGCTGCATCCATAAGTTCTTTAGCAAGTTTTTCGTGCATAGTTCTTTCGCCACGTTTACGTGTTTGGATAACCAACCATCTGATACCAAGTGTTTTACGTCTTTCAGGACGAACCTCAACAGGTACTTGATAGTTAGCGCCACCCATACGTCTTGAACGGACTTCAAGTACAGGCATGATGTTTTCCATCGCCTGATTGAATACTTCAAGAGCATCGCGACCAGTTTTTTCGGCAATTGTTTCCATCGCGCCGTAAACGATTTTTTGTGATACACCTTTTTTACCGTCGACCATGATTTGGTTTATAAGTTTAGTTAAAACTTTTGAACCGTAAACCGGATCTGGTAAAACGATGCGTTTTGGAGCTCTACCTTTTCTAGACACAACTCTTCCCTCCTAGATAATTTCATTTACTCATCGGTACTCAACTTTTAAGAGGAACACCCTCTTAAAATTGCGTAGTGTCGGTTTAACAGACTAATTTAAGAAACATTCCTCGTCTTTAAAGACGAGGAGGTTGTTATTTCTTTGCTTTAACAGCTTTAGGTCTCTTAGCACCGTACTTAGATCTTGCTTGACTTTTGTTAGCTACACCTTGTGTATCAAGGACACCACGAACTACGTGATATCTTACACCTGGTAAGTCTTTTACTCTACCACCTCTGATTAGAACAACACTGTGCTCTTGAAGGTTGTGGCCTTCACCAGGGATGTATGCAGTAACTTCCATACCATTCGTTAAACGTACTCTAGCAACTTTTCTAAGGGCCGAGTTAGGTTTTTTAGGTGTCATTGTTTTTACAGAAGTACATACGCCTCTCTTTTGAGGAGAAGACTGCTTTACAGGAACCCTTTTAAGTGTATTGAAAGTTCTTTGTAATGCAGGCGACGTAGATTTGTCCTTTTGTAGTTCTCTACCTTTACGAACTAATTGATTAATAGTTGGCATTCATTTTACCTCCTTTTTCTAAATTCCGCACTAGGCGGTTTACTTTATAATGACTGCTACTGCAGCACCGACGTCAATTTGACATAGCCTACCGAGTTCTTTCATCGTTTCGACGTACTCGATTTTAACGGCATCGTTTGTTGCAAGTTCGACTATGCGTCTTGTGACATGTTGTTCAGCATCACTAGCTATGATCAACACAGCCACTTGATGTTCCTTTAAGGCACGAGAAGTTTGCTTTACACCAACCCTCAGTTTATTAAAGTCTGCAATCTCAAACATTTAGTCACCTCCATCAAACGCTTTTAGCGCAAAATGAAAGAGCGCAATTAGCACACTTATCAAGTTTAGCACCAGATAGGATGTGTGTCAACAAATTATTTAAGTATTTTTTCATGATAGCACAGGGGCAAATAGGTTATACCCAAATCCCCTGCACTACAATCATCAATCCTTCTAGAACACGTCTGAAGCACTTTGAGATTCAACATCTTCCACTGTATCGATGCCGATATCTTTGTAGCGTCTCATTCCTGTACCAGCTGGAATCAGCTTACCGATAATAACATTTTCCTTAAGACCGACTAGACGGTCCTCTTTACCTTTGATAGCTGCTTCCGTAAGAACTCTAGTAGTCTCCTGGAACGATGCGGCAGAAAGGAATGACTCTGTCGCAAGTGACGCTTTTGTTATTCCAAGAAGAACCCTAGTACCCTCTGCAAGATCTCTTCCTTCTTCGCTGGCTAGTGCGTTTGCTCTTTCATAATCAGCAACATTTACCAGTGCTCCAGGTATCAGATCAGTGCTTCCGGCTTCATCTACTTTGATCTTACCAAGCATCTGCTTGATAATGATTTCGATATGTTTATCATCGATGTCAACACCTTGTAGACGGTATACACGTTGTACTTCTTGAGTGATGTAATCCTGAACGCCTTTGACGCCGACAATTCTTAGAATGTCATGTGGATTGACAGAACCACCTGTAAGGATTGTACCCGCTTCTACAAAATCACCGTCTTTTACTTTAAGTCTCGAACCGAATACGACTTGTTGAATCGATTGTTCTCCGCTACTGTCCGTAATGACAAGCTCACGCTTTTTCTTAGTTTCTTTAAAGGATACCGTACCTGATATCTCAGCGATAAGAGCAAGACCTTTTGGTTTTCTTGCTTCAAAGAGTTCCTCTACACGGGGTAGACCTTGCGTGATATCGCCACCGGCTACACCACCTGTATGGAACGTTCTCATCGTAAGCTGAGTACCTGGTTCTCCGATCGATTGGGCCGCGATGATACCTACAGCCTCACCGACGTTTACAGAACGTCCGTTAGCAAGGTTGATTCCGTAACATCTTGCACAAACACCTTGGGCGGCATCACAAGTCATGACAGAACGAACTCTCACGCTATGATGACCTGCAGCTACGATTGCTTCTGCAAGTTCTTCACTAACAAGTTGATTTCTGTAAGCGATCGTCTCACCTGATTCAGGATCAGTCAAATCTTCTGACAAGTATCTTCCAGTAAGTCTTTCTTCGACGCCTTCAATGATTTCGTTACCGTCTTTAAATGAGCTTACTTCTATAGAACGCTCAGTTTCACAATCGACTTCTCTAACGATGATATCCTGAGATACATCGACAAGACGTCTTGTAAGGTAACCGGAATCGGCTGTACGTAGCGCTGTATCGGCAAGACCTTTACGGGCACCAGTTGTCGAGATGAAGTACTCAAGAACAGACAGACCTTCACGGAAGTTTGATGTGATCGGAATCTCAACGGTTTCACCAAGAGCATTCGCCATCAGTCCACGCATACCGGCAAGCTGACGGATCTGGTTCTTAGAACCCCTTGCGCCTGAGTAAGCCATGATATTGATGTTGTTACGCTTTTTAAGGTTTGCCATCAAGGCGTTTGTCACATCTTCTGTAGTTTGGGTCCAAGTCGCGATAACCTTATCGTGTCTTTCTTCATCTGAAATAAGACCGCGTCGGAACGCTTTCTGATATTTGGCAACTTCAAGTCTAGCTTCTTCAATCAGTGCTGGCTTTTCGTCAGGAATGATCATGTCTGAAACCGAAACCGAAACTGCTCCTTGAGTTGAATATTTGAAGCCCATACGCTTGATGTGGTCAAGCATGTGCGCGGTTGCTGTATTCCCTTTTCTGTGGAAACATTTGGAGATGATCTTCTCAAGCGCCTTTTTAGTACACTCGAAGTCGACTTCCATCGCATACGCGTCAAGTTTTCTATTAACAAAACCTAAGTCTTGTGGAATGTTTTCATTAAAGATGATTCTACCGACTGTACTTTCAACAAGTCTACCTGGATCATCCGCAGTAAGCTTCACACGAATTCTTACTTTCGCATGTAGGCTGACCACTCTATTGAAGTAAGCTAGCAGCAATTCGTCGTAATCTTTGAAGACAGTACCGTTACCCAGTTCACCCTTCTCGATCACGTTTCCGTTTTCGTCAAGCTTGTCCTCATAGCCATCCATTGTAAGATAGTAAGCGCCAAGTACCATATCCTGTGTAGGAGTAGTGATCGGCGAACCGTCTTTTGGAGCAAGGATGTTGTTCACAGAAAGCATCAGGAATCTCGCTTCTGCTTGAGCTTCAACAGAAAGCGGTACGTGAACAGCCATCTGGTCACCATCGAAGTCGGCGTTGTATGCTGTACACACAAGTGGGTGCAGCTTGATCGCCTTACCTTCAACTAGGATCGGCTCAAATGCCTGGATACCTAATCTGTGTAGCGTTGGGGCACGGTTCAGAAGAACCGGATGCTCTTTGATGACATCCTCAACGATGTCCCAAACCTCTGGACGAACACGTTCGACCATACGCTTGGCGCTCTTGATGTTATGAACATAACCGTCCATTACAAGGCGTTTCATGACGAATGGTTTAAATAGCTCTAGCGCCATTGTCTTAGGAAGACCACATTGATAGAACTTAAGCTCAGGACCTACAACGATAACCGAACGACCTGAATAGTCGACACGTTTACCAAGTAAGTTCTGTCTGAAACGACCTTGCTTACCTTTAAGCATGTCAGAAAGCGATTTAAGCGGACGGTTACCAGGACCTGTAACAGGTCTGCCACGTCTACCGTTATCGATAAGCGCATCCACAGCTTCCTGAAGCATACGCTTTTCATTACGACAGATGATGTCAGGCGCACCCAGTTCCAAGAGACGCTTAAGTCTGTTGTTTCTGTTGATGACACGACGATAAAGGTCATTTAGGTCAGAAGTCGCAAAACGGCCACCATCCAGCTGAACCATTGGTCTTAAATCCGGTGGAATTACTGGAATCGTGTCCATGATCATCCAAGTTGGGTTGTTGCCCGATTGAATGAACGACTCTACCACTTCAAGTCTTCGAAGTGCTTTTACTCGTTTTTGACCGGTACTGTCTTTCAGTTTCGAACGAAGGTCTGTGGACAAAGCCTCCAAGTCGATCGCAGCAAGAACTTCTTTGACAGATTCAGCACCCATACCCGCTTTAAACGCGTTTCCGTATTTTTCGCGGTAGTCGCTGTATTCCTGCTCAGTTAAGATTTGCTTACGGCTAAGTGACGTATCTCCGCCATCGATAACGATGTAAGATGCGAAATAAAGTACTTTCTCAAGTGCTCTTGGAGACATGTCCAGAAGAATACCCATCTTCGACGGAATTCCTCTAAAGTACCAGATGTGTGATACAGGAGCAGCTAGTTCGATATGACCCATACGTTCACGTCTAACTTTCGCTTTTGTCACTTCAACGCCGCAACGGTCACAAATGACACCTTTGTATCTTACGCGTTTATATTTTCCACAGTGACATTCCCAGTCTTTTGTAGGTCCGAATATTTTTTCGCAGAACAAACCTTCTTTTTCAGGTTTTAACGTTCTGTAGTTGATTGTTTCTGGTTTTTTTACTTCACCTTTAGACCAGTTTCTGATCTTATCCGGCGAAGCTAAACCTATTTTGATCGAATCAAAATTGTTAAATTCAAAATTGTTAGTTGTGCTCAAGGGTGTTTCGCTCCCTTCAATATCATATTAGATTACTGGTGAGACTTGTTATAAGTCCCACCCCTTACATTACAATAAGAAATCTTCGTCGCTATCTTCATCGATAAAGTCGTCTTCCTCGTCTTCTTCGATCACATCGTCGATCGGATCCTTTTCAGTATCATCGACAAAGTGGCCGGTTTCTTCGAGAACGAGTTCATCGTATTCTTGAACATCTTCTAAATCTTCTTCGATTTGAAGCTCACCTTCATCGTCTCTAAGGACTTTTACATCAAGTCCGATAGACTGAAGCTCTTTGATAAGAACTTTGAACGATTCAGGTACACCTGGTTCAGGAATGTTTTCTCCTTTGACGATTGCTTCGTACGCTTTAACACGTCCCACAACGTCATCTGATTTAACTGTTAAGATTTCTTGAAGCGTATGAGCTGCACCGTATGCTTCAAGTGCCCATACCTCCATCTCACCAAAACGCTGACCACCGAATTGCGCTTTACCACCAAGTGGCTGCTGCGTAACCAGCGAGTAAGGTCCAGTAGATCTAGCATGAAGTTTATCATCAACTAAGTGATGCAGTTTAAGCATGTACATGTAACCGACAGTAACACGGTTATCAAGCGATTCACCAGTACGACCGTCTCTGATTACAAGTTTACCGTCACGTGGATATCCCGCTTCTGCAAGAAGATCCATGATTTGTGACTCTTTCGCCCCATCGAATACCGGAGTGGCTACATGCCATCCGAACTTCTTAGCCGCAAGACCAAGGTGAATCTCAAGTACCTGACCGATGTTCATACGCGAAGGTACGCCCAGTGGGTTAAGCATGATTTGGATCGGCGTTCCGTCATCTAGGAAAGGCATGTCTTCTATAGGAAGAATCCTTGAAATTACACCCTTGTTACCATGACGTCCGGCCATCTTGTCACCGACGTTGATCTTACGTTTTTTAGCGATATAGACACGTACAAGTACGTTTACACCTGGTGGCAGTTCATCACCGTTTTCACGCGTGAAGATCTTCACATCGACGATGATACCGTTCTCACCATGTGGAACTCTTAATGAAGTATCTCTTACTTCTCTAGCTTTCTCTCCGAAGATCGCCCTTAAGAGACGTTCTTCAGCAGTCAGCTCAGTCTCGCCTTTAGGCGTTACCTTACCTACCATGATATCAGCAGGGTTGACTTCAGCACCGATTCTGATGATACCGCGATCATCAAGATTCTTAAGCGCGTCGTCACCGACATTTGGAATATCTCTTGTAATCTCTTCAGGTCCGAGCTTTGTGTCTCTTGCTTCTGACTCGTACTCTTCGATATGGATGGATGAAAGCACATCATCTTTAACAAGCTCTTCACTTAAGAGAATCGCATCCTCATAGTTGTAACCTTCCCACGTCATGAAACCGACAAGTAGGTTTGCACCAAGTGCGATTTCACCGTTTTCAGTAGAAGGACCGTCAGCGATCACTTCGCCTGCGACTACCCTGTCCCCTTTGCTTACTAGTGGTCTTTGAGTAATGCAGGTTCCTTGGTTGGATCGTTTGAACTTGAGTAATTTGAATCGATCTTTCGATTTATTGTCTGTTTTAACCACAATTTCATCTGCAGAAACATATTCAATGACACCGTCGTTCTTTGCACGAACAACCGCACCTGAATCAAGACCTGCAAGGTATTCCATACCCGTACCGATGATTGGCGCTTGCGCCTTGACAAGAGGTACTGCCTGACGTTGCATGTTCGAACCCATCAGGGCACGGTTGGCATCGTCATTCTCAAGGAATGGAATCATGGAAGTCGCTACAGATACCATCTGCTGAGCGGCGATCTCCATATAATCGACATCTTTCGATGGGTATTCAGCGATTTCATGTCTTCTACGACCGACAATACGTTCATGAACGAATCGTCCGTCTTCACCGATAGGTTCAGTCGCAGGAACAACGATCGATTTTTCCTCGATATCCGCAGTGATGAACACGATGTCTTTTGTTACAATGCCAGTCTCTTTGTCGACCACGCGGTATGGAGTTTCAACAAATCCATATTCGTTCACTCGGGCAAAGATACTTAAGTTACCGATAAGACCGATGTTTGGTCCCTCAGGTGTTTCAATTGGACACATACGGCCGTAATGCGAGTAGTGAACGTCACGGACTTCAAAGCCTGCACGTTCTCTCGAAAGACCACCTGGTCCAAGAGCCGATAGACGTCTTTTGTTCGTAAGTTCAGCCAGAGGGTTTGTCTGGTCCATGAACTGAGATAACTGCGAACTACCGAAGAATTCTTTGATAGCCGCTGCCACAGGACGAATATTGATCAGCGCCTGAGGAGTGATCGATTCCATATCCTGAATCGTCATACGCTCACGTACAACACGTTCCATACGTGACAGACCGATTCTAAATTGATTTTGTAAAAGTTCACCGACTGAACGGATACGTCTATTACCAAGGTGATCGATATCATCCGTGTTACCGATGTTATGAGGCATGTTTAGAATATAACTGATCGACGCGATAATATCGTCAATGAGAATGTGTTTAGGAACCAGTTCGTTTTTACGTTCTTTAACAAGTTCGATTCGCTCATCTTCATCGTCAGTCGCTTCAAGAATTTCTTTTAACACAGGGAAGTAAACTTTTTTCTCCATGTGTGGATCTTTTATGTCAATGTACTTTGTGATATCCACAAAATGGTTACCGATGATCTTTACGACTTTGTCGTCATCGCCATAAACAAGCGCGGTCTTGCAACCTGAATCATCAATGGTGTACGCTTTTGCGCGTGTGATCAATTCGCCCTCTTCAACCAAAACTTCACCGGTCATAGGGGAAACGATACGTTCAGCAGCGACTCTACCATCTATACGGTTCGAAAGAGACAGCTTTTTAGTGAACTTGTAACGACCCACTTTAGCTAAGTCATAACGTTTCGCATCAAAGAATAAGGAATTAAGCAGATTGTTTGCACTGTCGACTGTCGGTGGCTCACCTGGACGAAGTTTCTTGTATACTTCGATAAGACCCTCTTCTTGAGTCGAAGAACTATCTTTATCAAGTGTCTTCAACAGACGCTCATCTTCACCGAACAGCTCTAAGATTTCCTGATCCGATCCGTAACCAAGCGCTCTAGCAAGAACGGTAACAGGCAACTTACGAGTACGGTCGATTCTAACCGATACGATATCGTTGGAATCCGTCTCATACTCAAGCCATGCACCCCTGTTAGGAATAACAGTTGTCGCATAAAGTTTTGTACCCACTTTGTCAATTGTTTGAGAATAGTAAGGACCTGGTGAACGAACTAGCTGAGATACGATAACACGCTCAGCACCGTTGATGATGAATGTACCTTTCTCTGTCATCAGAGGAAAATCACCCATAAATACTTTTTGTTCTTTTACTTCTCCAGTTTCTTTGTTGATGAATCTAAGTTGAACTTTTAAAGGAACAGCATAGTTAACATCACGTTCTTTACATTCTTCCACTTCGTACTTTGGAGTCATTTCCAAATTGTAGTCGCAGAATTCTAAAATCAAGTTGCCAGTGTAGTCCTGTATAGGCGAGATATCTTGGAAAGCTTCCATTAGACCTTGCTCTAAGAACCATTGATACGACTTCTTTTGGATTTCTATTAGATTTGGCGTCTCTAATAGCTGTTCCACATTGGAGAAGCTCATTCTTTCTCTTCTGCCCAATTTAACTGGTTGCGGCATTAATGTTCACCCCTTGTCTTGATCGACCCAGAAGCCATTCTGGGAAAGGTAGTTATGTTAAAGAAACTTAATGAATCTTTAATACATTTGTAATAATGGCTACTAGCGTTGGTATTACAGGGATACAGCCCTTTACACACAAATAGCGTCATGTATCAGGCGCTATTTTTCCATACTAGTCCATACTTATGGCATTGTGATATCATATCACAGGCTTTTGAGGGTGTCAAGGGGGTATTTTGAGGATTTCGGGGTTGATTTTTTTGAGCGGGGGTTTTGGGTTTTGAGGTTGTGGGTTGAGAGGTTTGTTTTGCGAGGTTTGTTTTGCGAGGTTTGTTAGAAGGGGTCGGTGAAGAGGTTGAAGCCGCTCTTCGGGCACTTGGAATGCAAAGTCCCTTGCCGCGGGGGCGCTGCGAATGAAATGAATTCGCAGTGGCGCTGCGCTAACGTAGAAATGAAGTAAAGCATAAAAAAAACCGCCCACGATGTGGACGGTGATTTTTATTACTTCATTTCTACGTTAGCGCCAGCTTCTTCAAGTTTAGCTTTGATTGCTTCAGCTTCGTCTTTGTCAACGCCTTCTTTAACAGCACTTGGAGCGCCGTCAACAAGAGCTTTCGCTTCTTTAAGGCCAAGACCTGTAAGTTCACGAACAACTTTGATAACGTTGATTTTCTTTTCACCAGCGCTAGCAAGGATTACGTCGAACTCAGTTTGCTCTTCAGCAGCAGCGCCACCAGCAACAGCACCAGCAGCAGCTACAGGAGCAGCAGCAGATACGCCGAATTCTTCTTCACAAGCTTTAACAAGCTCGTTAAGTTCTAAAACTGTCATCTCTTTGATTGATTCAATGATTTGATCTTTAGTCATGATAAATACCTCCGTTAATTTTAATAAAACAACTAATTATGCTTCTTGCTCTTTTTTCTCTGCAATGTTTGAAAGTAAGTATGCGAAGTTTGAAATTGGAGCATTGAAGCTACCAAGTAACTTAGCGATAAGTACTTCTCTACTTGGAATTTCTGCGATTTCCCTAATGCCGTCTTCATTGAAGTAAGTACCTTCAACCACACCAGCTTTAAGCTGAAGCGATTTTGCTTTCGCACTCATTTCTTTTAGGACTTTAGCAGGAGTCACAGGATCATCATAACCAAACGCGAAAGCGTTAGGGCCAGTCAAATCATTAGCAAGACTTTCGAATTGTGTACCTTCTGCAGCACGTTTTACAAGGTTATTCTTATAAACTTTGTATTCAACGCCAGCGTCACGACACGCGTTTCTAAGGTCAGTTGCTTCTTCAACGTTCAAACCTTTGTACTCTACGAGAACTAATGATTGAGCGCGATCGAGCTTCTCACGAATCTCAGCAACAACACCTTTTTTTAGTTCGAAGTTCTTAGACATTTGTCCACCTCCTTAAATCTATTCAGTAAAAAACCCCTTTGCTTTGACAAAGAGGCAGAATCAATCATTATAATTGAACTCATCCTCGGTAGGAAATTAAGCTTGCGCTCCTACTGTCTCTGGCTGGTTTTTCACTAGTGAAGTATATCAGAGGAGAAATGTTTTGTCAACACCCTCCCCGTATATATATATTAATTAAAACTTAGCTGCGCTTAACTTGATGCCTGGGCTCATAGTACTAGCAAGCGTTACGCTTCTTAGGTATGTGCCTTTTGCTGCAGCTGGTTTAGCTTTTACGATTGCATCGATAAGCGCTTTAATGTTCTCTTCAAGTTTTTCATCTTCAAAAGAAAGCTTACCTACCGGACAATGTACGATATTTTGCTTGTCAAGTCTGTACTCGACTTTACCAGCTTTGATTTCATTGACAGCTTTTTCAACATCAAATGAAACGGTACCTGATTTAGGGTTTGGCATTAACCCTTTAGGTCCAAGTACTCTACCTAATCGACCGACTAGACCCATCATGTCTGGAGTAGCTACGATTACATCGAACTCAAACCAGTTTTCTTTTTGGATCTTGTCAATCATATCTTCAGCACCAACAAAGTCTGCGCCTGCGTTTTGTGCTTCTACTGCTTTATCGCCTTTAGCGATAACAAGCACTTTTTTAGTATTACCAGTACCGTGCGGTAATACGATCGCACCACGTACTTGTTGATCAGCATGACGGCTGTCTACACCAAGTTTAATGTGTAGTTCTACAGTTTCGTCAAACTTAGCAGTTTTAAAACCTTTTAAAACTTTAATGCCAGCAGCAAGATCATGCTGTTCTGACTTATTGAAAGCTTTAAGGTTATCCGATTGTCTCTTACCTAATTTAGCCATTTACTTCCTCCTTGTGGTTAATCCGGTGGCGAGCCTCCCACTACAATACTAAGCAAATAATTCTTGCCTTAGTCTTCTACTACGATACCCATACTTCTAGCTGTACCTGCGATCATAGACATCGCAGCTTCAATACTTGCCGCATTCAAATCTGGCTTTTTCATTTCGGCAATTTCTTTTAATTGCGCACTAGTGATAGTCGCAACTTTTTTCTTGTTTGGTTCTCCTGATCCACTTTCGATACCAACAGCTTTTTTCAGTAATACTGCAGCTGGTGGCGTTTTAGTGATGAAAGTAAAAGATCTATCTTGGTAAACCGTGATTACTACAGGAATAATGTATCCCGCTTTCTCAGCAGTTCTTGCGTTGAATTCTTTACAGAATTGCATGATGTTAACACCGTGTTGACCAAGAGCTGGACCAACTGGTGGAGCTGGTGTCGCTTTACCTGCTGGCAATTGGATTTTAATCATACCAGTTACTTTTTTAGCCATCTGTGCACCTCCTTATAGTTTTTATGATGCAAAGCTCAAATTATAGCTTTTCTACTTGATGATACTCGAGTTCAACAGGAGTTTCGCGACCGAACATGTTAATTTTAACTTTGAGCGTAGAGCTATGTGTATCGATATCGAACACTTCACCCATAAAGCTCTCAAACGGTCCAGACGTCACTTTGACACTTTGTCCGATTTCGATATCCATCTCAAAGACTTTTTTCTCAAGTCCCATCGAGTAAACTTCGAATTCAGTTAAAGGAACAGGTTTTGAAGCCGGTCCAACAAATCCGGTTACACCCCTGGTATTTCGTACAACATACCATGACTCATCCGTCATGTACATTTTAACGATTGTATACCCTGGGTATATCTTTCTTGATTTTACCTTTTTCTTACCATTCTTGATCTCAGTGACTTCTTCCGTTGGTACGGCCACTTCGAGGATTATGTCTTGCATCCCTCTGTTCTCAACAATTTTTTCAATATTTGCTTTTACTTTGTTTTCGTGTCCAGAGTACGTGTGGACGACATACCATTTCGGTTCAGACATAATGAATAGCTACCCGTTCAGGCAGCTTCCCTCCTTACTCTTACAGTTGAATCAATGATGTAACGATGTTTCTGAACGCGATGTCAGCCACCCAAATTCCGAATGACGCCATTGCTGAAAACGTTACAACAACTGCTACGTATTTGACTAACTCTTTGCGCGTTGGCCAAATCACTTTTTTTGTTTCTGAGATAACGCCTTTGAAATACTTTTTGCCAGTTTTTTGTTGTACAGCTTGAGTTTGTGAGTTCATAGTTTACCACCCTTAAACAATTATTTAGTCTCTTTGTGCGCAGTGTGCGTTTTACAGAATCTGCAATATTTCTTCATTTCAATTCTGTCAGGAGTCTTCTTTTTGTTTTTAGTCGTATTGTAGTTTCTTTGCTTGCATTCAGTACACGCTAAAGTAATTTTTACTCGCATTAGCTTGACACCTCCTACAACAGTGTATATAAATGCACCCACTGTGGGCACATTATATCCAGTTTATTTGTCACTAATATAATTTATCACGAATGAGCTGTACTGTCAACAACTTCACGCGCGAATAAAAACCCTTCGCCATGCTCGCGAGGGGTTTTTGCCGATAGAGGTATTATATATGACAGTCGCTTTAATGTAAAGTCATATTTTAAAAAAAGCAGAGCCTAAGCTCTGCTTTCATTGTTTTATTCAGTATCCGTATTATTCAACGATTGATGCAACAGCACCAGCGCCTACTGTACGTCCGCCTTCACGGATTGAGAAGTTAAGACCTTGCTCGATCGCGATTGGTGCGATAAGCTCGATTTCCATCTCGATGTTGTCGCCAGGCATACACATTTCAACGCCTTCTGGAAGAGCGATTGAACCAGTTACGTCAGTTGTTCTGAAGAAGAACTGTGGTCTGTAACCGTTAAAGAATGGAGTGTGTCTTCCACCCTCTTCTTTTTTAAGTACGTATACTTGAGCTTTGAATTTTGTATGTGGGTTTACTGAACCTGGTTTAGAAAGTACTTGACCTCTTTCGATGTCTGTTCTTTGAACACCACGTAGTAACGCTCCGATGTTGTCGCCTGCTCTACCTTCATCAAGAAGTTTTCTGAACATCTCTACACCAGTACATACAACTTTACGTGTTTCTTCATGAAGACCTACGATTTCTACTTCTTCTTGAACTCTCACGATACCTCTTTCGATTCTACCTGTTGCAACTGTACCACGACCTGTGATCGAGAATACGTCCTCAACTGGCATCAAGAAAGGTTTGTCTGTGTCACGCTCTGGAGTTGGAATGTAAGTGTCGATCGTGTCAAACATTTCAACGATCTTTTCTTGCCATTCAGCTTGACCTTCAAGAGCAAGTAAAGCAGAACCTCTGAAGATTGGAGTGTCATCACCTGGGAAATCGTACTCAGAAAGTAATTCTCTGATTTCCATTTCTACAAGCTCAAGTAACTCTTCGTCATCAACCATGTCGCATTTGTTTAGGAATACAACGATGTATGGAACACCAACTTGACGAGCAAGAAGGATGTGTTCTCTTGTTTGTGGCATTGGACCGTCTGTTGCAGAAACTACTAGGATAGAACCGTCCATCTGAGCAGCACCAGTGATCATGTTTTTAACGTAATCGGCGTGACCTGGGCAGTCTACGTGAGCGTAGTGTCTAGCTGGAGTCTCATACTCAACGTGAGCTGTAGAGATTGTGATACCACGTTCTCTTTCTTCTGGAGCTTTATCGATGTTAGCGAAATCTACTTTAGCGCCTAGACCGTATTTGTCCCATAAAGTTGTAGTGATAGCAGCTGTTAATGTTGTTTTACCGTGGTCTACGTGACCGATTGTTCCAATATTAACGTGCGGCTTATTTCTTTCAAATTTTTGCTTAGCCATTATTTAAGTTCCTCCCTTAAATGTAATTAACTGCATCGCCCATTAGGCAAACTCGCCGTCTGGCAAATTGGTTTGGAGCCCACGAGCGGATTCGAACCGCCGACCTCCACCTTACCAAGGTGACACTCTAACCTGCTGAGCTACGTGGGCAGTTATGCGCTCTCCATGTTTAAGAAACGCTCTAGTTTTCGCTTGACTCTTTGCAAGGCATTGTCAATTGACTTGACATGCCTATCCAAATCCTTTGCAATTTCCTGATAGCTTCTTCCATCAAGGTAGTATCCGAGCACCTTCTGTTCAAAATCACTGAGCACTTCGGTGATCTTGTATTCGATTCTCGCCACTTCCTCTCTCGAAATCAAGAGCTGTTCGGGATTTGAGTTGATACTGGCAGACATGGTATCCATAAGCGTTTGCTCTGACTCGTCATCGTAGATTGGCCGATTTAGTGAAACATACGAATTTAACGGCGCGTGCTTCTGGCGGGTCGCCATCTTGATGGCTGTGATCATCTGCCTTGTGATACAAAGCTCTGCAAACACCCTAAAAGAAGCAGTCCTATCCGTTCTGTAGTCCCTAATCGCCTTAAACAATCCAATCATACCTTCCTGAATGATATCTTCCTTATCGGCACCAATCAAAAAGTAGGACTTCGCCTTTGCGCGTACGAAGTTCTTATATCTTCTAATCAAGAACTCCTGTGCGCGTAAATTACCGCCTGCCGCTTCTTCGACAACGGTTTCTTCTGGCAATAGTTCATAATTCACTTTATCGCCTGTTGTCATGTCAGCTGGCATTTACGCCTCCTTGCCTAAGCCTTAGGTCCAAAAACCTACGTCTATTATAACGTATAGTAAAAACGACCGTCAAGTCATTTCGACTTGTTAACTTAAGTCTATTACCAGCATACACACAGAAAGTGCATCTGTCATTTAGCTTTTCCTATTTGTCATTGTTTTTTAACAAAGACTCCAGCTTATAAAGTGTTTCACTATCGAGCGAGCTTCCAAGCTGGCGATCGTGTTTTTTTACCTCGCGATCGTTGAATTCACTCAGTCCTGTTCTCATCTTAGCAATTTCCCTGGACCATTCGCTGCCTGACACTCGCACAGCACCTCTACCAAGAACAAGCTGCTGCTGCGCCCAATCAAGTGTCACCACTCGAATAAAATTGGTTTTGTCGACAGCTAGTTTATCGACAAGACGTTCGATATAGGCATCGGCTGTTTCCTTCTGTTTCGTATAGACCACATCGATATTATGGTATTTCTCCACTTTACTCTTGAGTCCGTCAGACCCCATGGCATCGTAAACGACGATACCTATTTCGCCTGAGTAGGCGACGAACTCGCTTAGCATGTCGTTAAGGTGGACCCTAGCGCTTTCTAAGCTCGTCGCCATTCTTTTTCTCAAGCCGGCGTCATAATTAATGAAGTTATACCCATCGATGATGATATACTTCTTATTTATTCTGAACATCCTGCTGACGTCTCCATTCATATAAAAGTAGGGATGTTGCAACAGAAACATTAAGTGAGTTCACCTTGCCTACCATCGGAATGCTTACGACAAAGTCGCATAAGCGCTTGATGTGCTTGCTCATTCCTTCGCCTTCGGAACCTGCCACGAGAACAGTTTTCCCTTTGTAGGTCGCCTCGTAATAGGTTTGCTCGCCGTCCATATCCGCACCGATTACCCAAAAGCCGTTGTCCTTCAGCTTTTGGATCGCATTGCCAAGACTGTTTGTTTTGATGACTTTCACATGTTCCACAGCGCCAGCCGATGTTTTTCCCACAGTGGCGTTGACTTGAACGCTTCTTCTGTTCGGTATGATGACATAGTCCGCACCAACCGCATCGCAGGTTCTCAAGATGGACCCGAAATTATGCACGTCGGTCAAGTTGTCAAGTGCGACGACAATCGTATTCTCGGTGAAGTTTTCAATCTCGTCATCCAGCTCGTAATAAGGATATGGCGACACATAAGCAGCGACGCCTTGATGGTTTGTTCCACCCGCCACACTTTCGATTTTTCCTTTATCCACCTCTTGAATGACAATCCTGTGTTCCTTAGCTTTGACAACGATCTCGTGAATCTGTTTTGTACGCTTCTCCTTGGAGATCATGATCTTGTTGATCGTTCTGTTTCCTTCAATCGCTTCAAGCACCGGGTTGATTCCGACGATATAGTCTTCTAGAGGAGCCTTATCCCTATCGTTTCTATATCCGCCTTTTTTTCCACCCTTAAAATCGCTTTTCTTATCCCTGTCCTGATATTTTGCTTTTCTATCCTTATAGTCTTTAAATGAATTGCCGCCACTTTCCCGATTGTTATCATTCGAATTCATAGATTACCTCATTTCATCAATGTGATTTCACCGATAGGAATCACCCATAAAAAATACTTTCTTACTTTCGCCTTGTAGTGGTAATTAAGTTCTATCGACTCTTCTACCTCAAACTTGACCACTTCATCCGCGTTCAGATCCTGAATTTTTACAATACGCGCGGTCACGAGTGTCGACTTATACATGAGCTTGTCATCATACATTTCATCCATGGTCGTTCTGACCGCCTCGACAAACTCATTTTGCTCCACTGAAAGTTTTCCGAGGTTAGGATCGAATACGACACTTTTTACGATCAACAATACAAGAAGCAGCGCCGTAATGACGACCAGTCGTTTTTCATTCATTGTCATTCTTAACCTCGATTTCCTTACCTAAGCAGATGTTCAGCGAATGTTCAAGAATTTCACGTACCCTGTCATCTCTTCCAAGCAGCATCAGATAACCCAGAAGCGCCTCGAATCCTGTCGCATACTTATAGTCGGACAGTTTTGCGTTTTTGGGCACCGTGTTGGACTTGGTGTTGCGTCCTCTTTTGAGAACCGCTTCCTCTTCCTCTGTCAGCATCGGCAAAATCGTCAGGGCTATGTTCGCCTGCATCGAGGCCTTTACGTATTTTATTTTTTCTTGATTGAGCACATTGCTCCCGACGCGCGGCCTCTTTTTCAAAAGAACCGTTCTTATATATAAATCAAAGACCGCGTCACCGACAAATGCGAGCGATGCAGCAGGTGTCTGCCTTACCGTATTCAAGTCAAGCGGATCTAGTCCTATACTCTCTAACAAATCAATCTCCTAGCTTTCTCTTGTCCAAGTTGCGCCTTCAGGCTTATCGATGATCGTGATTCCTTTTACCTTAAGCGAGTCCCTGATCTCATCCGCAAGCGCCCAGTTCTTCTCCAACTTTGCCTGAGCCCTCTTCAGCAGAAGTTCATCGACCCACTCGACATCCTCCCCTGATTCTTCCATCTTCATCGAAGTGAAAAGTCCCAGAGACAGAACCGTGTCGTATCGCTTGATCAGTTCTATTTTTTCTCCGACCTCAAGTTCGGCTTTCAGTACATCGTATAGCACGGTGATGGCATTGGCCGTATTCAGGTCATCGCTCAAATGTTTGTTGAACTCTTCAAGTAAGGCATGCGCCTTATCCGATACAAGCGGCGTCGCAGCAGACTTATCACCTAGGGCGTTCACTCTTCTGACAAGCTTCTTATAGGCTGACTGAGCCATTTCAAGACTCTCAAAATTGAACACAAGCTGTTTTCTATAGTGGGAGTTTAACACGTAATACCTGTAAGCAAGCGGATCGAACCCTTTTCTTCTTAAGAGGTCGATCGTCAGGAACTCTCCTGAGGACTTACTCATCTTACCGCTTGTGTCGATCAGGAACTCACTATGCCACCAGTATTTCGTCCATGGTTTCCCGGTGTAGCTTTCCGTCTGAGCGATTTCATTCGTATGGTGGACTGGAATATGGTCGATACCGCCACAGTGTATGTCTAGGGATTCGCCAAGATTTTCAAGTGCGATCACAGAACACTCGATGTGCCAACCCGGATATCCGACCCCCCATGGAGATTCCCATTTCATCGCCTGATTATCAAATTTTGATTTTGTGAACCACAGCACGAAATCCTGAGGATTCTTCTTGTGAAGGTCGATTTCGACATCGTCCCTATGGGCCACTTTCAAATCTTCGAGATTAAGTCTCGACAGCACAGTATAATCCGCCACCTTGGATATGTCAAAATAAACATTTCCGTTGGTGAAGTAAGTGTACCCCTTGCTTTCGAGCCCTTTGATAAAATGAATGTACTCTTCTATATAATCTGTAGCTTTCGCTATCGTGTTCGGCTTTTGAATGTTAAGCGCATCGCAATCGGTGAAAAATGCATCCGTATAATACTGGGCTACTTCCCAAACCGTCTTATTTTCACGCTCCGCACCTTTTAGCATCTTGTCTTCACCGTCATCCGCATCGGATTCGAGATGACCGACATCGGTGATATTCATCACTCGATCCACATCATATCCTAAGAAACTTAGGGTTTTTTCAAGAATATCCTCATGAATATACGTTCTTAAATTTCCGATATGGGCGTAATTATAGACAGTGGGGCCACAGGTGTACATCGACACCTTATCCTTTTGATACGGTTCAAAGGCTTCAATGCTTCTTGATAATGAATTATAGAGTTTCATGGTTTACCTCCAATCAGTTCTTCTTTACCCTTTATTGTTGAAATTACGCGTTAAGTCTATCCGGCCCAACGCCTAATTGACATCGCGGTACAAAAAATAAATCCCCGCCTTTTGTTACAAAGGCGAGGTTCATCGCGGTTCCACTTTGTTTTGAACTCAATTATCTATAACGGGATTTCCCGGCGCAGCCTACTTGATTCGGCAGCGCACTCACGAGGGCATTCACATGGACTATAATGAGCTTTCACACCAACCAAGCTCTCTCTTTGATTACAAATCCATCCTACTCTTCTCGATCATCGTTTTATTTATGTCCACACGCTTTTAGACTAAATGCTCAAGCGTGTAGTTCAATCGTTCGATAATAGTCTTTTTACCTAGTATAACCAATAAATCGTTCATGTCAACACCGTGCATCTGACCAGAAATCGCCGCACGTACAGGCATGAACAGCTGCTTGCCTTTGTAGCCGGTACCTTGTTGTACAGCCTTAAAGCATGGTTTTGTATTTTCAAAGGTGACAGCTTCCAGTTTTTCAACTTCTTCGATGAAGGCCTTGACGACAATCGGCACGTGCTCTTCTTTAAGCAGCGCGCTCACTTCGTCGTCTTCAGGTGTCACCGTATTGCCGATGAACTGTTTTGCCATTTCCGGGAAATCAGCCAGGGTCTCCACTCGTTCCTGTAGTGATTTGACAGCCAAGGTCAACCACTGCCTATGGGATTCAACCGCATCCATCGTTACTGTACCCGCTTCGACAAAGAAAGGTACCGCAAGGTCCACAAGCGCATCCAACTCATATTTTCTAATGTATTGGCCGTTCATCCATTTCAGTTTGTCTTTATCAAACACAGCACCCGATTTTGAAAGACGATCAATAGAAAACTTCTCAACGATCTCATCAAGGCTCATGATTTCTTCAGAATCCTCCGGGCTCCAGCCCAAAAGCGCTACAAAGTTGATCAGTGCTTCCTTCAAATAGCCTTTTCTTAAGAAATCTTCAACAGCCGCATCGTCGTGACGCTTGGATAGCTTTTTCTTTTCACTGTTGAGAATCAGCGGCAAGTGAACATATTCAGGTTGTTTCCAACCGAACGCCTCATAGAGGAAGACATGCTTAGGTGTTGACGATACCCATTCCTCGCCTCTGATGATATGTGTGATTTCCATCAGGTGATCATCTACAACCACGGCGAAATGATAGGTCGGGAAGCCATCTTGCTTCAATAAGACCTGATCATCAAGATCGTTCGTATTGAATGTGACTTCACCACGAACATGATCTTTGAAGGTGATGTTTCTATCCTTTGGCAACTTCAGTCTGACGACATAAGACTCGCCGTTAGCGATTCTTTTTTCTGCTTCTTCTCTATCGATATCGCGACAAAGTCCGTCATATTTCGGTGTTTGACCGCTACTTCTTTGCTCTTCCCTAACGCTATCAAGGCGTTCTTTAGAACAGAAGCAATAATATGCATGACCGGACTCGAGCAACTCCTCAATATAGGGTTTGTAAATATCAAGCCTATCCGATTGAATGTAAGGACCGTAGTCGCCTACTTCATAAAGTTTACCTTCTTCATTGAAGAAAGGACCTTCATCATGGACTACGCCTAATTCTGACATAACCGATACCAGATTGTCGATCGCATCGTCAACCAGTCTGTTTTGATCTGTATCTTCTACACGGATGACATATTTTCCACCCATTTTTTTTGCAAGTAAGTAATCATAAAGAGCAGTTCTTAAACTACCGATATGTACATATCCTGTCGGGCTTGGTGCAAAACGCACTCTAACGCTCATACTCTTCCTCCTAAACGACTAAAAAGTAAACAGTACTGTTTACTTCAATCAGTCAACCAGAAGTAGGCCAGTTGCCTACTTCATCAGTTTTTCTAAAATGTCATTTGTTATTATAACCGAAATTCGCCTTGCAAGCAAGTTTGTGTCGATCGGTCGTCGAGTTTTCACCGAGTACGCATGCGGGCACGAAGGTGCACACCGTCAATAAACCACTCTGAAATCGTCAAATCCGTCTTCATGAACCTCTTCGATACTCAGGCAGTCGATATGTGAAAATCCGTTCCCTTCTTCAACGCTTGTCAAAAAATCATCCAGCTGTTCCTGAGAGCCATTTGCCATCAATGTCACAGAACCGTCTGTCTCATTTTTGACATACCCTTTTATATGATAAACGACTGCTTTCTTCATTACAAAATATCTAAACCCTACACCTTGAACCCGTCCATATATGTTCACTAAGATTGTCTTCATCCCAATCACTCACCTTTTGCATAAACTAGAGTTGTTCACATGTCATTTATACACAAAAGCGCTTGTAATCAAGCATTTATTTCGTTAATGTCATCTTTTTTTACCTAGTTCCATGACCTTGTCCATTTTGCCCATCACATGGTCATAAGCACCGTCCGTATGAGGCACCGTGCAGTTCATGCAGTTCTTGATGCCTGATTCCGTATAGGAGAAATTACCTCCGCACTCGTCTTTAAGCGCGTAAAGCGGACAGTAGCAGAAAAGACAGTTGAATTCCTCTTTATCAATGGATTCATGGCACGGGAAATACTCACACGCTTCATTTGTAAACTTCTTATAATGTTCGGACATCCTTAAGCTTTTCCTCCTTGTCGTTTCATCGCATAGCCTACACCCACCATGACAAGCCCCAAAATGGAACCTGTTATCTTGAGCGGTTCAGGCAACGCGTCAAGTAGCGATCCTAGACCGACCGCGAGACAGAGAATTACGCCTAGGTTGAAAACCGCATTTTGTAGTTTTTTCATTACTGGTCTCCTTCGTCATATTTTTAATCCGTTACTGTTATTCTAGAGTAAATGGGTGGGATTTGGAAGAGAAATAAAATAAGGATGCCATAGGGGGCATCCTTGAGTGTTGTAGAGTTTTTCAAGTGCTTCGCACTTCTCCTCTTCGTCGAACACACTACGTTCGAACCTTTATGGTCAGAATACGACCATTGGAGCCGGAGGGGCGGCGTGAACAGAATACGTTCTTCAAGTGCTTCGCACTTCTCCTCTTCGTCGAACAAAAGACGTTCGAACCTTTATGGTCAGAATACGACCATTGGAGCCGGAGGGGCGGCGTGAACAGAATACGTTCTTCAAGTGCTTCGCACTTCTCCTCTTCGTCGAACAAAAGACGTTCGACTGGCCGGAGGGGCGGCGTGAACAGAATACGTTCTTCAAGTGCTTCGCACTTCTCCTCTTCGTCGAACAAAAGACGTTCGACTGGCCGGAGGGGCGGCGTGAACAGAATACGTTCACTTTTAATTATGATATCTCCTATCCGCAAATTCTGCCAGGTAGGCTTTTACTCTTTCTATGAGTTCCAGGTCTACGGCTTCGAAGATTAGGCCGGATCGGTATTTGTCTTCTGAACGTTTGGTCCATTCCACTCTTGCCGTGACGTTGTACCTTACCCCGTCGAAGTTGATGTCGAAGTTGATCAGTGCGCCTACTGGTAATGGTTCATTGGTGAGCACACCCATACCTTGAAAACTTAAGTCCAACATTTCAAAATTCACAAACTTCTCAATCATTACATTGTTTTTAACCACCGTGTAACGAGTGGAGTAATGATCTGTTTGAGTCAATCTTGGCGCTCTTCTTAGTTCATTTTGATGTTTCATCAAATCACCCCTTTTTTTAGTAGGCTTTCATAGGGTATCAGCCACAAGAGCCCGCGCAGGATGAGCAACCGGATCCACTATCGTAATTTACCGGCATCACCACAAAGCCGCCATCTTGAAACTCTACCTTGAAATCGCCGAACTGATCATAGATCGCTTCATTTAAAACGAACTGCAATCCTTCTTCCTCATAGATCTTGTCATCTTCTTTAGCAGGATCTATCACAAGGCCGAACTTAGGTCCTGAACAAGCATAACCTGCGACAAAGATTCGAATCGATTTTGGTCTGTTTTCCTTTTTTTCAATTACAGCTACAAGCTGTTTGATGCTTTCCGTGTTAGTCTGTATAGTCATTGATCCACCTCTTATATACTATTATCGGTGCGATAAGTACACCTCATTAACGCATATCGCACATTACCTTTATCTATACTATACCCAAATTTCCTTGATAATCAATATCATTTTTGAATCTTTACAAAAATAGTAGGAATTAATCAGATATAATCGGAAACACGTCTGATGTCATATCCCTTGTCAAGCGCTTTTGAAATGGCAGCAAGCACAATCGGCAGATATTCCTTGATTTGCTCCGTGTTCACGCGGATCCAAGTCAGCCTTATCAGATTGTTCTGCTGATAATAAGGATGAAAACCATACCTTGTGTCGCTCATCATGATTCCTTGGGCCTCAAGCTGTCTAAGAAGCTGATCGAAATGAATGGCATGGCTGAGTGTCAGACTCCCTAAGATGGAACCCTCACAGTGTGTGAGCGTCATTCTCGGATCATTGTGGGCATGGACGAGTTCGCGCACAAGTTGACCACGTTCTGTGTAGGCTTTTTTCGCTTTTGTGATGTGTTCAAGAAACATCCCCGACCGCAGATACACTTCGAGCGCACCCTGGCTGAGCGCATTTGTACTGATGTCGCTCCACTGCTTATAGACCTTGAAGGCCTCCTTGATCCTTTTAGGAAGCACCACGGCGCCGATTCTAAGACCTGGCATGAAGACTTTTGAGAACGTCTTGACATAGATGACCCTCCCCTCCGTATCAAAATGCTTGATAGGGGGAGTTTTCACACAGTTGTCGAGATCCACAAGATAATCGTCTTCGATCAGGTAGACATTGTACCTGCAGGCCAGTTCGTAAAGTTTTTCTCTGGCAGCCACATCCATGGTGTGTCCTGTAGGGTTGTGGTATCTCGGCATCACATAAAAGCATTTGACATCTTTTGTTCTGAAGATCTTTTCCACGCGTTCGAGGTCGAGTCCGTTCATCCCCCGTTCGACGAAGATAACCTCCTGCCTATTGTTTTCAGCCGCTCTCAAAGCTCCCGGATAAGTCGGTTGCTCAAGTAGGATCACCTTGCCCCCGTTGGGGTAGGTCATTTTGAAAAGGATGTCTATCGCTTGCTGCGATCCCGAGGTGATCGCTACTTCCTCCTCAGTGACAAAGACCTGATTGTCGACAAGCTGATGAGCGATGATTTTTCTTAATGGATCGATTCCAAGTGCGTTCGCATACTGAAACACCATGTCTTCATAGGTATTCATCGCAGCGCTTACACACTGTTTGAAGTCCTTGAAGGGCAAGAGCTCATCTGTCGGATTGGGCGATCTGAAGTCGATCACCTGTCGTTTGTAGGTCACAAGCGGCTCATCGATCACAAAATACCCCTTTCGAGGCTGATTGTAAACCACATGCTCCGAAATCAACGACTCATAGGCTTTCAGAACAGTCGCCGGACTTGCACCGAAGACCTTTGCCCCTTCTCTGATAGAAAGAAGCTTATCTCCCTTTTTAAGCTTTCCAGCAGCAATCTCACTCATGATCGTCGCTTGAATCTGTCTAAATTTTTCCATCGCTTCACCCTCTGTACTAGCACACCGCTTAAATTTTATTATCTGTATTATAACACGTTCTTCTATACTGTAACTATAGCAATAACAGGAACTGGTTTTGTGGAGGATTAGCGATGTTACAAGTTAGAACAGGCAGTGAGAATATCGATAAGGACTTAGCGGTAAAATGGTTGAAAGAGACCTACTGGGCAAACGACAGGAAAACTTCGGATATCATTAAGAGCATGGAAGAAGCCTTTTGCCTCAGTCTATATGAGAACGGCAGAATGGTCGGATTTTTGCGCCTGATCACCGACTATGTCTTCTACGGTTATCTTTGCGATGTGATCATCGATCCTGAAAGACGAGGAGAAGGCATCGGAAAACTGCTGATCTCCTCACTGCTTGAACAAACCTTCATCCATGACCTATTCAGAATCAAGCTCAAAACAGAAGATGCCCAGGGATTTTATGAACCCTTTGGATTCAAGCGCATCACCGATGAGCATAAGTATATGGAATGGAAGAATCCCAACTTCAACAAAGAGATGATGATGTCGATCTGATGAACCGCGACATGAAAACAACCGCCAAACTTTCTTACGGATTGGCGGTTGTTTTTTATTGACGACTTCTCTCTATTCATACCTGAGGGCATCGATCGGATTGAGTTTCGCAGCCTTACTAGCCGGGAAAATACCGAAGATCACACCTACACCAGCAGAAAACGCCCAAGCGACCAGAATGGACGTCAAGCTCGCGTTCGCACCTGGTAAAAACGGAACGACCGCTGCGATCAGCTTTGATAGGCCGATCCCGATCAGGGTCCCTATCATTCCTCCGATACTCGAAATGATGACGGCTTCAATCAAGAACTGATACATGATTTCCTTGTATTTGGCACCAAGTGCTTTTCTAATTCCGATTTCCCTGGTTCTTTCCGTAACAGAAACAAGCATGATGTTCATTACACCGATTCCGCCAACGAGTAAGGAAACCGCAGCAATCGCACTGATCACAGCCGTTACCCCCGTTAAGACGCCAGTGATCATCGACATCTCATTTTCCATATTATAGGCACGATATTTGTCGGATCCCACGCTGTTGTGTCTGCGTTCTAAAAAATCGATTACTTTCTCAAGCATCTTATCGGTGTCTCCAGAAAGCTTCGCGGCACCTTCAATCGACCAGATATAATCGCCGTAACCTAAAATCTTTTGAGCTGTGTATAAAGGGATATAAGTTTCTGACATTTCATTGCCCATACCCATAAAACCGGTTTGAGGTTTAGCGATACCGACGATGCTGAACTGATTCGACAGACCATAGATGTCGATCTCCATCGTTTCACCGAGTACATCTGTCGTGCCAAACACCTTCATCGCAAGTGCGTCGTCAATCACGATCACCATACGATCGCTCGCGATGTCATCCTCGTTGATGAATCTTCCTTTGATTATTTCCACGGCCTGAAGTTCCCTAAAGTTCTCACCTGCGCCGTTGATGTTCACGCTTGCGGTTTTTTTCTTTCCACTTGCCACTTCAACCGATCCATTACCAGAAAACATAGGTTGGATTGTTGCGAACTCTTCACTGAAGACCCTTTGGATGGCCTCTGCATCGTCCGTTGTCATATAATCTCTTGAATCCACTGACTCTTCCCAGTTATGCGTGATCATCACACGATTGATGCCAAGTTTGGCAAACTCCTCGTTCATCGCCTCTTCCATACCGTTACCGAGGGATACGATCGTTATGACAGAGGAGATCCCGATGATGATGCCAAGCATCGTCAGAAGCGATCTCATTTTATTGACCCAGATCGCACTTAGGGCTATTTTTATGCTTTCAAGAATATTCATAAGCCCTCCTAGACACTTTGCTCTTTGGTCTGTTCGACCACACTGACAGAACGGTCTTCTACGATGATTCCATCTTTAAAAAGCACCACACGGTCGGTTTTTTCGGCTATATCCGGTTCATGGGTGACAATGATTACTGTAACACCTTCGTCATTCAATTTTCGAAAGAGTGTCATAATATCTTCAGACGATTTCGAATCCAAGTTCCCCGTCGGTTCATCAGCAAGAATGATGGACGGCTGATTGACTAAGGATCTTGCAATCGCCACACGCTGCTTCTGACCGCCTGAAAGTTCATTTGGCTTATGGTCGACCCTGTCGCTGAGTCCGACTTTTTCTAGCGCTTCAAACGCGCGTCTTTCCCGCTCCCTGCTTTTGACTTTTCCATAAACCATCGGTAGTTCGACATTTTTAAGCGCCGAAGTCCTTGCAAGTAGATTGAATGACTGAAAGACAAATCCTATCTTTTGGTTTCTGATATCCGAAAGCTCCACCTGGGTCAGATCGGTAATTGAGACATCATCCAGGATATACTCACCATCTGTGGCGACATCAAGACATCCTAGAATATTCATCAAGGTGGACTTTCCGGATCCTGAAGGTCCCATGATCGCTACAAATTCACCCTTCTCGATTGTCAGATCGATTCCCCTCAGCGCTTCCACCTTTACAGCGCCCGAATCGTAAACTTTCGTTAATGAAGAAATTTTGATCATTACATATCCTCTCCAAGTACAATAACCGATGCTCCGTCCACTGTTGAATCATCCGGATTCACAAGCAGCGTTTCACCTTCCTTGATCAATCCTTCCAGCACTTCAAGCTTAATGTCGCTTTCAATACCGATAGCAAGAGGAACTTCTCTTAAAACACCACTCTCGATGACATAGGCGACACGCGAGCCATCAGGCAGTTGTCTAGTCGTTTCATAAGGAATGACCAGTGCGTTTTCAGATGCCTCCACCGTAACCTCCACCCTTACCGAGTAGTTGATTTTGAGCAAGTCTTGCTTTTCATCGATATCTATCACAACCGGTACGACAATTTCTTGACCTTGCCCCATTTGAATCACAGTGGCGACTTTTGAAATCGATGCGATCCGACCGCTTATCTGTTGACCCTTGGCGCTATTCGTAGTGATTTCGACCGGCTGCCCGACCTTTATCTTACCGATGTCGTATTGATTGATATAAGTCTTCACTTTTAACGACTCCAGATCTTGAATATTGACGATCGAGGTTCCTGCTTGTACATTATCCAGATGCTTGACATTCAGTTTAGCCACAGTTCCTTCTATCGGACTGATGACAACCGCTTTTCCAATAGTATCTTTCAATCGGTCGATCCTTAACTCGATCGACTCGATCCTCAAGTCCTGGATGACAAGGTCAGAACTCGATTTCGACTGATTTGAACTCTCCACGCTTGACACCTTGGACTGGTATGCGGTCTGCATCGCAGCGTTTGCCTGATCGACTTGCGACTGGCTGTAGGCTCCTGATTCAAAAAGTTTCAATGCTCTTTCATAGTCCTCTTTCGCCTGTTCATAATGAAGCGCCGCGGTTTCCTTTTGCACTTCGATCAGTTTGCCTCCTGGTGACATCTGCTTTCTTGTCTCCTTGGCGATTGCGAGCTCCAGCGTCAAATCCTCCAGCTGCTCTGTCAATTGCCGGTCATCCAGTTTTAAGATCGGGTCGCCTATTTTTACAAGATCGCCTTCTTGAACATAGACCTCAAGCACCCGTCCGCTTACTTCTGCGATAAGCTCGACATCCTGCTTGGATTCCACGCCGCCGTTTGCAAATATCTTGTAGGCGATCGGTTCTACGGCCGCCTTCACACCGCTTACCATCTGACCTGCGGAAGAACCTCCTGAAATAGCCGAGATTCCGCCAAAAAGCACCACCACCACTACAACAGCAAGCACCACCCATAACCATGGTTTTTTCTTTTTACCTGTCTTCGCCATATTTTTACACCTCTTCTAGTTAATATTTGTTTATCTCACTGTAACAACAGCACAAGAAGGGGTCAATAGGCTTAGGGGATACTTAATGGTATTCTAATGAAATTTAAGGTTGTTGTAATGTTGGGGTGGGATTGGGGTGAGAAAAAACACCTTTTGGAGGTGTTTGGGGTTGGGGTTTTGATGTGATTGGATTTGGAGGATGTGGGCTTTAGAGGTAGTTTATAGAGGGGTAAAAATGAGATTGAAGCCACTCTTCGGTACCTAAAATACAAGCTCCCTTGCCGTTGGGGCCGTTTAAACCGACTACATTACGTAGTCGGTTTAAACTAACATCTCATTGATCGCCTTGCCTGGTGGGACTATGGGGTAGACTCCTGTGTTGGGGTCTAGGTGGATTTCGATGAACCTTGGACCTGTTGGTGGGCTTTTCAGGGCGGTTTCTAGCGCTTCAGGGGTGCTTACGCTGTGGCTCTGCACTCCCATGCTTCTGATGACGGCGCACATGTCTATGCCGTCGTCGAGGTTGGTTTCTGAATAGCGCTTTTCTTGAAAGAGCGCTTGCCACTGTCTGACCATCCCCAGTGTCTTGTTGTTGAACATGATGACGGTGACAGGCAGATTGTGCTGCTTCATGGTCATCATTTCAGGCATGTTCATTCTAAAGCTTCCATCACCTGTGATCAGCACTCCCGGTCCGTCTGACGCAATTACGGCGCCTAAGATCGCCCCCATTCCATACCCCATCGTACCCAGTCCGCCAGAAGTCAGCCACTGCCTGCTTCTTTTAAATGGATAGTACTGCGCCGTCCACATCTGGTGTTGTCCCACATCGGTCGCAACCGGTGCGTCTCCCATATTTCGTGCGATGATCCTCATGTACTGTTCGATCGACTTGTCACTACTGGATTCGACAAGCGACAAGCGCTTGATTTCGCGTCGCCAGATTTTATGTTCCATTTGATCGAAGCGTTTAAGCAGACACTTGAACGCCGTCTTGATATCCAGCTTCAGACTATAGTCCTCTTCGATATTCTTACCGAACTCCGTAGGGTCGATGTCGATATGGATCACCTGCGCGCTCGGTGCGAATTCTTTGGGTTTTCCGATCACCCTGTCGCTGAATCTGACACCTGCTGCGATGATCAGGTCTGTCTGCGTCATCGCAAGATTCGCAGCAACCGAGCCATGCATGCCGACAAGTCCGACAGACAGTTCATGGGTCCTATCGATCGAGCCAAGACCCATCAGCGAGTTCACAACGGGACAATCCAGTTTTTCCGCCAAGTTCAGCAGCAGTTCGGATGCCTGCGCATGTATGATTCCACCTCCGGCATAGATCAAGGGGCGTTTCGCCTTCGCGATCGCATCCGCCACCTTATTCAGCTGATAATAGTTGATCGTCTGCATTTCCATGCCATGGGATTCTCTTCGGATCACCTTTTGAGTCGTAAGCTCTGTGAAAACATCTTTTGGCACATCGATCAGCACAGGTCCTTTTCTTCCCTCGGTCGCAATCCTAAACGCACTACTTACAGCCCCTGCCAGCTCATCCGCGCTGCTGATCGCCATCGCGTGTTTTGTAATCGGAGTGACCACTCCTGTGATGTCTATTTCTTGAAAGGAATCCCTACCGATCAGCGCTCTTGGCACTTGTCCGCTGATGACGACAAGCGGAACGGAATCCATGTAGGCCGTCGCTATTCCCGTGACAGCATTCGTCGCACCAGGACCGCTTGTGACGATTGCCACACCGACCTTTCCAGATGCCCGCGCATAACCGTCAGCAGCATGCACGGCGTGTTGTTCATGGGTCGTTCTTATGTGTTTCAGTGAAGTGACATCGTAAAGCGCATCGTAAAGAGGAATCACAGCGCCTCCAGGATACCCGAAAACATGGGTCACTTTTTCTTCTAACAACTGCTCAATTACGAGCTTCGCACCTGTCATCGTTCACCTCCTAATAAGTGGCACCCTCACTTGAGCAAGAAACCGCATCTTTAAATCTTCCAAGCGCGCCTTCTGTTTCACCTTCGTAAACAACCGCCTTCTCACCCGAAAAGACAGCGCTTAATATTCCGTTTTCCAAATCTATGTGCACAAGATCTCCATTTGATAGTTTGGCAATGGGTCCTCCGCTATAGCTTTCGGGGCTGATATGCCCGACCGCCAGACCGTTTGTCCCACCGGAGAACCTGCCGTCTGTAATGAGTGCGACCTTGCCGTTTAACGGACTGCCCTTGATTGCGGCGGTCATCTGCAGCATTTCGCGCATTCCAGGACCACCCTTTGGTCCTTCTCCTCGAATGACGATCACGCTTCCTTCACTTATTTCATTGTTTTCAAACGCTTCAAATGCCGCTTCCTCACCTTCGAATACTTGAGCTGGACCGACGAAGTTTTTTACACTGTCATCGATCGCTCCGACTTTAACAACAGAACCGCTTGGAGCGAGATTGCCGAAAAGTACTTTGATGCCCCCTTCTTTTCTAAAGGCGGTCTCAGGCGACCTGATCACTTCACTTGCATTTAAGCTCACAAGTCCAAGCTGTAGATGTAAACTCTCATAAGCGACCGTCTTGACTGATTTGTCGATAAGCCCGATACTGTCAAGCTGTTTCATGACTTGCTGAACCCCGCCTGCGCGGTGAAACTCTTCTATGCCGACAGTACTTGCCGGTGAGAGCTTGCTTAAGTTGGGGGTGATCTGACTTTGTGCGTCAAAATCCTTCAGCGCAAGCGGCACTCCTGCTTCTCTGGCGACAGCCATCATGTGAAGCACCGTGTTCGTCGAGCATCCAAGTGCCATATCTACTGCAAGTGCGTTGTAAAATGCGGCTTTCGTTGCAATTTCTCTCGGTTTCAGATCCTGATTCACAAGCGATACGACAAGCTCGCCACTTTTTCTTGCAAGACGCTCCCTATGCGCATACACCGCAGGAACCGTTCCGTTATATGGAAGCGAGAGTCCAAGCGCCTCAACAAGACAATTCATCGAGTTCGCCGTGAACATCCCCGCACAAGAGCCCACAGTCGGGCAAGCTTCTTTTTCAAGGACACTGAGTTCTTCAAGTGATAGTTCACCTGAACCTACTTTACCAACCGCTTCAAACACCGTTGTCAGATCCACAGCCTGGCCTTTGAATTTCCCTTGCAGCATGGGGCCCCCACTGACAAAGACGCATGGGATGTTCAGCCTCATCGCCGCCATCATCATGCCCGGAACGCTTTTGTCGCAATTGGGAACAAATACAAGTCCGTCAAATGCATGCGCTTTGGCGACGTGCTCCACGCCATCCGCCAATAGATTTCTTGTCGGCAGTGAATGGCACATTCCAGTGTGGCCCATGGCAAGACCGTCACACACGGCCGGTGCGCCAAATGAAAACGGCACTCCTCCGGCTGCATGAATTCCTGCCTTCACCTGTTCAACGATCTGATTTAAGTGCTTATGCCCCGGAATCATGTCGTTGATCGGATTCACAATTCCGATAAAAGGCTTGTCAAAGTCCGATTCATCAAGCCCTAAAGCATACAATAACGCCCTGTGCGGAGCACGTTTAACTCCCTTTTTCAACCTATCGCTTTTCATTTACGCCTCCCAGACAAACTCGCCCCGTAGTTTCGCCCCTGTCCTTGCCAGTGCATGCTCGCTAGCTTCTCTTCTTTTTTGATTCAACCCTTTCATCCCACCATCCACTTCAGCCATCCATTCCCTTGCGAACTTTCCTGACTGAATGTCGGTGAGAACCGCTTTCATATTTTCCTTGACACGGGCGTCCACAACTTTCTCGCCCGCGTAGTAATCTCCATATTCGGCGGTGTTGCTGATGGAATCACGCATTTTTTCAAACCCGCCTTCATAAAGCAGATCGACGATCAGCTTCATTTCATGCATACACTCAAAATAGGCGATTTCCTTCTGGTACCCCGCCTCTACAAGCGTTTCAAAACCCGCTTGTATCAGTGCCGTCAAGCCACCGCACAAAACCGACTGCTCACCGAACAGATCCGTTTCTGTTTCTTCCTTAAAAGTGGTTTCTAGAACGCCAGCCCTTGTTGAGCCTATGCCATGGGCATACTGCATCGCAGTAGCTTTAGCAGTTCCTGTAAAATCCTGATGGACGGCGACAAGACCAGGTACACCTTTTCCTTCTTCATAAACCCGTCTCACCAGATGCCCTGGTCCTTTAGGTGCCACAAGTACGACATCTACAAAGGAAGGTGCGTCGATATATCCGTAATGAACACCGAATCCATGGGCGAAAACAAGACATTGTCCTTCTCGCAGGTTGGGTTTTACAGCTTCTGAAAAGACCTTGGGCTGCCTCTCATCCGGCAGAAGAAAGGCTACGACTTCAGCCTGTCTCACGGCATCCTCGACCAGTGCGACATCAAGCCCCGCCGCCTGTGCTTTCGACCATGACTTAGAACCTTCATAAAGACCGACCACTACATCGTGCCCGCTGTCTTTTAGATTAAGCGCGTGAGCGTGACCTTGCGAACCATAACCGAGTACTGCGACTTTTAACTGCTTCATATGTGCCTCCTAAGCGTTTTCACTACAGACATTTTCAAAACCGATAAGTTTTTCCACAAGCAATTTGGCAGAGTGAGGATTGGACGTCTCTCTTTTTTCCACCGTCATTTTTAAATCCGATATGTCAGAAGCGTTTCTTTTGACCATTTCGACGCTGATGACATCAAAAGATTTCCTTCTCAATAGGCTCAGCGCCCTAAACATACTCTCAGCTCCGTTCATCACTTCTGCTTTTACCAGTTCCTTCATGAGTTCCTCCTAGCGTATTTTCATGATCGTTAAACCGCCCTACTCTTACACACCCACAGCACCTGCCACAGCAAACCTATCACTGCATACTCTAATGGTTTCGCTGATCAGACTTCCGTCTATATTCCCCCCTGTCACAAGGCATATTACATTTTTATTTCTGCTCGGCAACATCTTAAGCGCCGCGACCGTTAAGGCGCCTGCGTATTCAACCACTAATTTCTCGTCTCTCATAAGGGTCCATACGGCTTCTTCTATCGACTCTTCCGAAACGACTACGATGTCATCACACAAGCGTCTCACCACATCAAAGGCTTTAAGACCCGGTCTTTTGACAGCCGCTCCCTCCGCTCTTGTTAAGACCTGCGTCAGTTCCACCATGTTCCCTTCTTTAAAGGATCTGAACATCGCACAGGCTCCTATCGGTTCGACACCGATCACTTGAACATCCGGCTTTGATTTTTTGACAGCGGCAAGTACCCCCGCAATCAGTCCACCTCCACCGATTGGAACAAGTATCACATCTACAGAATCAAGTTGCTCCAGCAGCTCGGTACCGATCGTTCCTTGCCCTGCCATCACATGAAAATCATCAAAGGGATGAACCTCTATTAAAGAATGGCTATCTCTTAGCTGCTGGGCTTTTCGATTGGCATCGTCAAAAGTCTCACCATGGATGATCACATCCGCCCCCAGGTTCTTCGTCGCAAGGATCTTATTGCTCGGAGTGCGCTCAGGCATGACAATCGTCGCCGACACACCCAGTAACCTTGAGGCGTAAGCGACTCCCTGAGCGTGATTTCCAGCCGACGCGCAAACGACTCCATGGGTTCTCGCGTCTTCACCAAGCGAGAGCATTTTGTACATGGCCCCCCTGACTTTAAACGCCCCCGTATGCTGCAGGTTTTCGCTCTTTAAAAAAACCTTGTTTCCACACTTGTTGCTGAGCGACTGCGAATGAATAAGCGGGGTATGTTTCACGTAGTCTCTTAATACATCACTGGCTTTTACCACTTCTTCCGATAATAATCGATCCATCACAAGGTCTCCTTTAAAATTGCATAAATTCAATATAATGACACACTCAGCTTAAACAAGTGCTTCAGGAGATTTCTTCTGGAGGCGTTAAGTCCCTGATTATACAAAAAACCCGTCCTTAAGCATTTGCTTAAGGACGGGTATATTCCCGCGGTACCACCTTAATTGTGCCGTAAAAGGCACCTCTTCAGCTCAACTAAGCCTAAGTCGATAACGAAACTACTCGGTCGCACTTACTTGAATTCAGCGGACAGCTCGGGAGGGATATACGGCTTACTACAGTACCGAATTCACAGCGACATCGGCTCTCTTTGACTGCGTACGTAAGACATCTGTCTCCGTCTTAGCTAACTTTGATTTGAACCTAGTGTACACAATTGCCAAATGCAAGTCAATCGTTTTCTGATTATTTAAAAAAATACTTTCAAAAGAAATGAAAGTATTTTTTACGCTTTGTATTTGTAATTTGAAAACGATTGCTGGTTTGATATATGAGCTTCATACTTGACTAGATACGCTACACAACGGATGGTTCGATAATTAACTCACCCTTTGAAAACCTGTTCAGCCCCAGTGCTGAGACGTCTATTGTCAGCTTTTCCTTTAAGATCATTTCAGACAATAGAATTCCTGTGGCTGGTGCGAACATAAATCCATGTCCGCTAAATCCGACCGCCAGGTAAAATCCCTTAACATCCGGCACCTCGCCAAGAATCGGCTGTTTGTCGGGTGTCAGATTGTACTGACCCGCCCAAGCCCTTACCACCCTCACGCGTTCAAGGGGCGGAAGAAGCGATGTGACCGTCTTAGCCATCTCATCTAAAAACTGCCAGCTTGACCTGTTATTCAGATCCCTTGGTTCTGAAGCGTCACTTCTTCCCATGATGATTGAACCGTGTGGCACCTGCTGAGTATAGATATTCTTTGAAAATGACATCACCATGGGTTTCAAAATGGGATTGATCGGAGTCGTTACGAGTATCTGGTGTCTTTCCGAATAGGTGGGGATCGCAACTCCCGCAAGATCGGCGACGACCTTCGAATAACCTCCTGCAGCATTGACCACCGTATCGGTTGCGATGTTCCCGGCTGTCGTTTCAACACCGACAACTCTTCCCTTTTGTACATTTATTTTCGTAACCTCCGTATGGGTGAGATAGGTCACGCCCATACGCTTTGCAGCTCTTACAAAAGCGTCAAGCGTTGTAAACGGATTCAAGTGTCCATCCTTTTCATGATAAGTCGCACCGACGATTTCATCCGTCACTAAAAAAGGTACGATCTCCTTGGCTTCTTCATTCGAAATCAACTGACTCCTTATGCCTAATTTATTCTGTAATCTCACATTTCGCCTAAAAAGTTCAAGTTCCGAATCCGTTGATGCCAAAATCAGGTATCCGCCTTGTTTAAACTCAAGATCACCGTGGTACTCAAGCTCCTCTTTGGCCTTTTCAAAATACTCGTTCGACAGCTTGGACAGCCGACAGTTCATCTCCGTGCCCCACTGCTGCCTGATACCCGCCCCGCATCTGCCTGTCGATCCTGATCCTTGATAGGATTTTTCAAGCACTACGATATGCTTCACACCTTTTTTAGCCAGATTGTATGCGATAGCCGCTCCCGAAATCCCGCCACCGACGATGACAACATCCGCTCTACTCTTCATGGACAAGTCCTCCTTTGGCAAGGTCGCCAAGCAATATCCCCACAGTAGGTGGTCTGAACGTCGTCGGTTTCATCTCACTGAGCGGCACCCCCGTGGCGATCGAAAGCTCTCTCATAACAATCGGCAGGCATGTTTTCCCCTGGCATCTGCCCATCGATATCCTCAATACCCTCTTGAGTTCCTCAAGGTCCGTATAGCCCATTCCAATATAGTCTCTTATCTCATCAAGTGTCACATCTTCACATCGGCATGCGACCGTTCTCTTTTCTTTGCACATGTTCCACTCCCTACGCACGTCTTCTAAAGTGACGCACGACTTTTATCAGTTCTTTGTCAAAAATGATGGATATGATCGGTGTCTTATCAAAGGAAACCGGATTGAGCACCTTCACAATCTGAGCCTCGCACACCACTTCTCCATCCCTGCTTAGCGCGTCTACGAGCTCACCCTCTTCAGGAAGCGGTAAAAACTCATATGGTAGTTTCATCAGCGCCTTTGTCGGGGAATAGTTGTAGTCCACGATCGTAATCGCAAGCCCGGGACACTTTGCAATGCATAGGCCGCAACCCGAGCATTTTTCCTCCAGAAGGACTGGAAGATCGTTGATATCCTCAAATTCCGTGATCGCTCCAAGTCTACACGCTGTAAAGCAAGGATTGCAGGGAATATGCTGATAGCATTCAAAAATCGCTATAGGTCCCTTTTGCAGCCTAGCTACACTTGGGAACACGCCCTCAATATCTTCTGGTGTCGGCACACCTGTTTGTAGCAACATGGGAACCTCCTAAAGTTTGGCGCGGTCAAGACCCGCTCTTATTTTGTCGCCGACAGGACCGGATCTCAGTTCCATCAGCTGCTTGTGGTAATCCTCGATCAGCTCGGTCATTTCAGGATCCTCCACACCGAGCCTCTTGTTCACATAAAGTCCTGTCAGGTAGCCTTCGACCATCGCAGAACTAGCTTCCTCTATGCCTCCGACATCCCCTGCGACAAAAACCCCAGGTATGTTCGTTTCATGGTGTAGGTCGGTGCGCGGTACGTACCCCCCAAGCTCACCGATATGGACCATCTCGCAGCCCCTTTGCCACAAGAGTTCAGAGAGCGGTGATAAGCCCACGGAAACACACATGATGTCACATTCCAAATCGATCTCAGTTCCCTCAACCGGCTGCCAACGTTCATCAAGCGCCCAGATCGTCGCTCCAGTCAATACCTTCTCACCATGGGCCTTTTTTACGGTATAGCGCGTATGGATAGGAACCCCCATGCGTCTGACTTTGGCGGCATGAACAGCATATCCTCCGATACTCGGAGCAGCATCCACGATCGCTTTGACGTCGACACCTGCTTGCAAGAGCTGATAACTGACGATGAGACCTATATTCCCGGCACCGACCATCACGACCGATTGCCCAGGTTTAATACCCTGCATGTTCATCAGGGTCTGCACGGCTCCAGCTCCATATACTCCAGGAAGAGTGTTACCAGGAAAAGCCAGCGATTTCTCATAAGCCCCTGTAGCGATGATGACAACCTTTGGTTTGAGTTTGATATATCCGTCCTTATTGGACGCTGTCACAACACCATCGTCGTACATGGCCGTCACTGTGGTCTTTTTAAAAATTCTTATGTTCGAGATGGTATCCAGCTTGTCGAACATCTCTTTTGCTATATCGAAGCCTCTGACTGAGGCTCTTTGCTTTTCTGAACCAAAAAACATGTGGGTCTGTTTGATAAGCTGCCCACCCAGATGCGGGTCTCGCTCCATCAGAATCACATCCTTGCCATATCGGGATGCGGTAATGGCAGCCGCTAATCCTGCAGGACCGCCTCCTACAATCAGAACATCTGTATGGATCATAGCAAATCCCCCTTACCCTTTTGAATACGCACGTCATCGCCTGCTTCAATCAGTTCGACACATACCCTCACATTAGGAATGCCGTTTACCGTCATCAGACAGGATGAGCAGTTGCCGATTGCGCAGTACAAGCCCCTTGGTGAATGGGTTTTCGCACTATGCGACAAAATCTTGACGTCATTGGCATGGAGTGCTGCCGCAATGGTTTCACCAAGATACGCCTTCATGGCTTTTCCTTCAAAATAGAACTCAATTTGCGGGCCTCGTTCAAATTTCAATATTGGATGTTCTTCAAGTCTCATATTTCCTCCGCTGGTTTGATTTACTCACATTCCTTTAACATTTCCTTCGTTACTTAACATATTGCAAGTATCATGCCATAAATCCGCATTACCTTATCCACACCAAACACAGCATTCAAAGCCAATAGTCAGAAAATTAACGAAATTCAAACAACTGCATTTTGATGGGTGCGTCAGAATCTTGCACAATAAAAAACACACTGTATATGAAAGGCTTAGTTTTGAACCTTTTTACAGTGTGTCAATTTCTTAGACACATAGTCAGGATCTTGACACTCCGTCTATCCCATCTAGTATCTGGTACTTATCTAGTTTAAAGTATAACGTACTCCTTGGAATACCAAGTCGTTTTGCGCATTTTGCCCGGTTGCCGTTACACGCAATCAGCGTCCTTTCAATCATGCTCTTTTCAAACTGCTCAATCGCTTTGATCAGCCCCACCTTGTCAGAATTACTGGACAACTGCCCTAGTACCTCATCAGGAAGCATTTCGATACCTACCATCTTGGACTGCTCATTATTGCACATGATGACAAAACGCTCGATCATGTTCTTCAGTTCCCTTACGTTCCCGTCCCATCTGTAATCGATAAGTTTTTTCAGAACGTGTTCATCGTAATCGATCATGTCGATCGCTCTTTCACTGCAGTACCTTCTGGTGAACTCATAGACAAGCAGTTCTATGTCCTCTTTTCGTTCACGAAGCGCCGGAAGTTTGATATGTACCGCGTTCAACCGATAGAACAGATCGCTCCTAAACCGCTTCTTGTCAATCTGTTCCCTCAAATTATGATTTGTCGCCGCGATGATTCTCACATCCGTATCGATAAACTTGACCGAACCGATTCTTTGGACTTTGCCGTCTTCAAGCACCCTGAGCAGTTTGGACTGCATGCTCATGGGCATATCGCCGATCTCATCTAAGAACAAGGTGCCGTCATTGGCGATTTCAAACAGCCCGGCTTTGCCACCTCGCATGGCCCCTGTAAAGGCCCCTTCGATATAGCCGAACAGTTCGGACTCCAAAAGGGTTTTTGGAATCGCGCTGCAATTGATGGGAACGAACAACCCTTTTCTGCCACTTCGTTCATGCAGCGCTCTGGCAAACAGCTCCTTGCCTGTTCCGCTCTCACCTGTAAGCAGCACGGACAAGGTGGACTTCGCGACCGCTTTGGCCATTTCCACAGCCTCAAGCATAAGGGGAGACGCCCCTATGATTTCGCTAAAGGAGAACTTGTCCTCGTAGAGGTGCTCGATCTCTTCCTTTAACTTATCCAGGTTATCGGTGACAAGCGACAGCTTCTCACTTAGTTCCGAAAGCTCGGAGACATCCCTGTCTGCGCTGATCGCACCGATGAGCTTTCCATCCATATAGACAGGCTTTGCAGTGATGACCATGCGCTTGCCCTCGGATGGTTGGTGAAAGTGGTTGATATAAGACGTTTCAGAATCGATCACCGAGGGTAAAAGTGCATTAGGAAACACATCTCTCAAGTCACTACCGATGATCTTGCTTTTGCTGATTCCATAGATCCTTTCAGCTGAAGCATTCCAAAGAAGAACTTTATACGACTGGTCGATGACGCATATCGCATCATAGACACTATCTATCAGGTTGTTGAGTATCAGATTGTTATTGATATATTGTTCCACAGAGAGTCCCCTTTTCACTTAAGTACTCTTATTGTAACACACTGTAAAACCCCGTTAAACCTCACTTGATTTCAACATGCGATCGGCGTATGATTATGTTAATAAACCAGCCGGTCAGTTCTGAAGGAGAAAAATATGAAACCATTGAAATCAGCTATCTTTCTTGCATTTTCACTGCTTATGGCAGCATGTACCCCGCAAGCAGTTACCGAATCGGATATTCCCTATATCACCGTAGTGACAGATCTTGTGACCAGTGGAGTCGTCGAGGATTTCTATTCGCTAAACGGAACCGTATCCCATAATCAGGAGAACTTGGTCTTCTCACCTGCCACTTCCGAGGTCTTGGCTGTCCATGTCAAAAATGGCGACGTGGTGCTAGAGGGTGATATCCTCATCGAATTGGATCAGGAAGCCATCGAGAAGCAGCTGGAACAGACTAAAAAATCGCTCGACCTTGCTTACGTAAGCTACAACAGCGCCTCTGAACGCTACAAGGACGCGCTTGCAACACTTGAGCGTACCCAACAGCTCTATGATCAGGGCGCCATTTCAAAACAACAGCTAGAACAGGCACAGCTTGCGGCTTCAAACTCACCCGTCACCTCCGCAAGGCTTCAATATGAGCAGACTAGACTGCAGTACGAAAATCTGTCTGAAACGCTCGAGGATTCCTCTATCACAGCGGATGCGCCGGGGACGATAACCAACCTGGGCATCAACTCAGGGGATATGGTTCAGGCTGGTAGCATACTTTGCAAAATTATCGACGACAGCACCTTTAAACTCGAACTCAAGGTTTCTGAGAACGTTGTGCAGCATCTCGCCCTAGGCGACGAGGCTACTATCATCATTCCCGTCATCGACTCGACCTATACAGGATTGATCGTAGAGATTTCGCCTACTCCAGGCCTAAACTCGAAGCTCTACCCGATCAGCATTCATTTCGAAGGCGATTCAACGGTCAAATCGGGCATGTACTCCGAAGTGGTCTTCGACCTATCAAGCGGCATCGCGACTACCCGCATTCCTTCGCTTGCCGTCCTAAAGGATAATAGCGGATATTATGTGTTTAAAGTGACAGGAGAGGCTTCAGTAAGGCAGCCCGTATCCTTAGGCTTCGACAACGGCTACTTTGTCGAAGTCATCGACGGCCTGATGCCCGGCGACGAAATCGTTGTAAAAGGACAGCAGTTCATTAGGGATGATATTGAGACTAAGTATATCAGGAGGGATGAGGAGTGAACATATCTACACTTTCAGTAAGACGTCCTGTTACGATTCTCATGGTCACTCTGATCGTCGTCATTCTTGGATTTGTCTCACTCACGAGACTTCCAATCGACCTTTACCCTGATTTTGAGATTCCTGTGGCGATCGTTTCGACAAATTATGAAGGCGCCGGACCTCAAGAGGTCGAGAATTTAGTGACGGCAAGAATCGAAGAAGCGGTAGGAACCGTACAAAATATTGAAACCATCCAGTCCATCTCCTCCGAGGGAAACTCGCTGGTCATCATACAGTTCGCCTTTGGAACCGATATGAATTTTGCGGCTCTCGACATCCGGGAAAAAGTGGATTTTGTCGCTCCTTTCTTACCTGATGACGCGACAAATCCCTTGATTTTAAAAATCGATCCGAATGCCCAGTCTATCGTCGATCTATCGATTTACGCCAACGACCTGGCACTTACCCAGTCTGTCGCACAAGATGAGATAAAGCCACGGCTTGAGCGCCTGGAGGGGGTAGCCTCTGTAAACCTTTCAGGAGGATATACGCCTGAAATCAAAATTGAACTGAAGTCCGAATATGTGCATGGATACGGTCTGGATATCAATCAGATCGCTCAAATGCTGCGTATCGAAAACCTAAACCTTCCCGGCGGGACCGTAAAAAAAGGAGAGAGGACCTTAACGGTCCGTACCCTTGGTGAGTTCAGTACGATCGACGAGATCGCCAACCTCTACCTGACGCTTTCTAGCGGTGAGAGCATTAAACTCAGAGATGTCGCCGACATCACATTTGGATATAAGGACGTAACAAGTCTTGTCAAAACCAACGGAAAAGAGGCGATCAATCTCTCCATTCAAAAGGAGTCCGGCGTCAACACGGTACAGGTCGCAGAAAGGATCCTTACAGAAGTTAGTGAGATTCAAGCTGATTTTCCTCAGTATGAGCTCGATGTCGTCACTGACCAATCCAGATTCATCAAGGCTTCCATCACAAATGTGGTATCAAGCGCAGGATACGGCGCGGTTCTTGCCGTTCTTGTCCTCTATCTCTTTTTAAGAAATATCCGCACTACAGTGATCATAGGTATCTCCATACCGGTATCCATCATCGCTACCTTTGTACTGCTGTTCTATATGAATATCACACTCAACCTCATGACACTGGGTGGACTGGCACTTGGCATTGGCATGCTGGTGGACAATTCCATTGTGGTACTTGAAAACATTTACCGGTTCAGGCAGATGGGTCACTCTAAAAAGGATGCTGCGATAAACGGCGCCAAGGAAGTGGCGATGGCGGTAACCGCCTCCACACTAACAACAGTCGCGGTCTTTCTTCCCATCTCCTTTGTGGAAGGAATTACATCAACAATTTTCAGGGAGCTCGCACTCACCGTCGCCTTCTCGCTAGGAGCTTCACTGATTGTTTCATTGACAGTCATTCCTATGTTGAGTTCTAAAATCCTAAAGGTCGATGCCCAGATGGGTAGTGAACATCACGGAAAAAGCAGGATATTCGATTGGTTTTATAACTCCTTCGATAAGGCTTTCAGCGGACTCGAGCACCTTTACAAGAAAATCCTTCGCTGGGCTATCCACCATAAGAAAACCAGCCTACTCATTGCGTTTTTAACCTTTGTGACAAGCATGGTATCCATCTTCGGCATAGGCCAGGAGTTTTTCCCGGCACTGGACCAGGGCGAGTTCTCAATTTCCGTCAATCTGGCGCTGGGATCCGACCTTGAAGAGACCAACACCGTAGTCACTACCATCGAGAAGTACCTTAAAGAACAACCCGATATCGAATCGGTCTACAGCACGGTAGGGTCCGATGGCAACGCGTTTCTACAAACCAACGCGACAAACACGGCAAGCGTCAGAATCAAACTGATTCCGCTCACAGAGCGCATGATGACTACCACCGACCTCGCCGATCAGACACGCAAGTTCTTGCGCACACTTCCAGGAGTCGATGCGAAGGTCAATGTCATTTCGATGGGATTCGGCGGCATGTCCCAGGCTCCGGTCAATATCAATATAAAGGGCACCAACTTAGAAGTACTCGCCTCTATCGGAGAAGACATCAAGGCTTTAGTCCAGACAGTCGACGGAACAAGAGAGGTCGAAGTCAGCACCGGAGAAGGCATCGAGGAGATTCTAGTACATGTGACAAGGAACAAGGCCGCCTATCACGGCCTAAACGCGTCCGGTATCGCCAACGCTGTCAAAACAGCTATCGCCGGTCAAACAGCCACCACGCTCAAGCTTGATGGCGATGAGATCGACGTGACGATTGTTGGCGACCCGCTTTACAAAGAGAGTATCACAGGATTCGGAAGTCTTCCGATCAATACTCCATACGGCTATACGGTTCCACTTTCAGAGATCGCCATCATCGAAGTCAAGGAAGGCCCGACTTCAATCAACAGGGACAACCAGTCACGCTTCGTTTCTGTCACATCTCAAATTCTGAATCGAGATCTTGGATCGATCGTGACCGATATCGAGGCCGTACTTGAAACGTACGAGCTACCTGACAATTACTATGTGACAATCGGCGGTGAAAACGAAGAGATGATCGATGCTTTCAAAGACCTGTTGCTTGCTCTGATTCTTGCAATCATCATCGTCTATATGGTTCTTGCATCACAGTTCGAGTCGCTCATCCATCCATTCACCATCATACTCACAGTGCCGCTATCCTTCTCAGGCGCGCTTTTTGGGCTCTTTATCACAGGACGCACACTAAGTACACCTTCGTTTATCGGTATGATCATGCTTGCAGGTATCGTTGTAAACAACGCCATTGTGTTGGTGGATTACATCAACACAAGAAGAATGGCTGGCGAATCGAGAGATCAGGCGATAGAAGAAGCCGGACCGATCAGATTGCGTCCGATTCTGATGACGACACTTACTACGGTTCTTGGCTTAATGCCGCTTGCCCTTGGAATCGGCGAGGGAGCCGAATCTCAAGCGCCGCTTGCAACCGCTGTAATTTCAGGTCTCCTCTTATCGACCTTGCTGACTTTGGTTCTTGTACCTGTCGTATATGCCACTTTCGACGAATGGCGTGTAAAATTCAATGTTCGCTTCAATCATGAAGGTGTGCACGACTGATAAGCACACTTAATCAATAGAAATAAGAAATGCCTCCCTATATCACAGGGAGGCATTTTTTGAATCATTTATAGTTGTAGGTATGACGATTTGAATCCTGAAACCTTCGGAAGATCTCAAAAGATTCACCTTTCCTTCAAGGGTCTGGACTGCGGCATTATATAAGATGTGCATTCCAAGTCCTGTACTTCCTTTGTTCTTCTTAGTGGTGAAAAATGGAGTGAATATTTTCTCGCGAACCTCATCGTCGATGCCTTTTCCATTATCCTGATAATCAATCCTGACATGCCGCTCATCGACATAGGTGGCTGTAAAGGACATCTCACCATCTTGGTTTCCATCAAAGCCATGGATCACAGAATTGGTAATCAGATTGGTCACGATTTGTGAAATAGCACCCGGATAGGTATATAGCCGGATTGCCGGGTCGATGTCCAGGGTGAGCATCGTATCGATTTTCTTATATTTCGGTCTGATGCTGTTGATGATTTCTTCAACATATTCAGACAGATTGATAATTCGGTACTCATCCAGGTACTGGTCCATCGCAACCATCTTGAAACTCGAGACCAGCTCTGAGGATCTTTTCAGGTTCACGCCCATCAGATGAAGCGCCTCATTGTTTTCCTCGACAAAACCCTTAACTTCCTCAATCAAGAGTTCATGTTTCTTACTGCTCAAGTTTTTTGAGAGCTTATTGATATTGTCTTCAATAAAGGAATAGAGTGTCACACAGACACCGAGCGGAGTGTTGATCTCATGAGCAAGACTTGCCACAAGATCTCCAAGCGCAGCCAACTTCTCGGTCAGCACCAGTTGCTCCTGAGTCGCTTCAAGCTCCTCGATGGAATCCTCCAGCTGTTGATTTACAATCGTTAGTTCTGCCTGCTTTTCTTCGAACTCGGCGACATACTGCTCCAATATTTCATTCGTCTCCTTAAGTTCATTTGTACGCTCCGCAACTTCGACATTCAGGATATGGTCATAAGTCATCCATTTGTTGATAAGCCACGTCACCACAAACACCATCAACGCGCCTAGAGATATCAGCCAGTAGATCGCAACTGAAAACTTATTGGGATCGTCTCTTTCCGCTGATATCCTCCAGAAGTTTCCGTAAACCGGCACATCCCTGGTCATTTCTGCGTTGACAACCTCATCGGTGCTAAATACCAGCTCTTCAACAACACCTGCCCTGTCGATCAGCTCAATTTTTAGTTTGTAGCGTTCTAACAGCTCGATGGGAATCAGCTGATCGATCAGCTCCTCATAGTCGATGACCAGGCTGATCATCCCCCAAAAGCTATCCGGGTTGCCCTCTTCAAGCGCGATGGGAACTCTCACCACTAGACCTCGACCACCTTGAACAAGATTGATAGGTCCGTTGATAGTTGGAGCCAAGGTCTCCATCGCTTTTAGAATCGATCCCCTTTGAGCATCAACTTCAGTTAAATCCACACCGATAGAAGCCTCATTGCCATTTAGAGGATATTGATACCTGATGGTAGACCCCTCGATTACCGCAATATTCTTTATAATCGGATCGTCTATCATGATCAGCTGCCCTACAAAAGGATCGAGAATCTCACGTTCAGTACTTCTGACAAACTTCAAATAAGCACTCAAACCGTCCATCTGCCTTATCCGCTGAACGACTGTGTTGTCGATATAAGACTGTAAAGTTACAAGATCATTGGTGATTAACTCGCTGTTGCTCGATTCAGAACGTCTAAGTTCAAAAAAAGCGGCAGTTCCGAACATTCCCATAATCACAAGCACTGCTGCACCTAATATTAAAATTCTACGTAATCCGCTCAGACTACCACCTCCCTTACGATTAGTTGTTGTTTCCGGTAATCACTTTTACAAACACTTCGACAATCTGAGCATCAAACTGCCTGTTGCTAAACAGCTCTAGCTGCTCCAATGCCATCTTTTGGCTCAGTTCTTTTCTGTAAGGTCTTGTTGAAATCATAGCATGATAGGCGTCTGCAATGCAAACGATACGCGCGAGGAGCGGTATCTCATCCCCTTTTTGACCGTCTGGGTATCCTTTACCATCCACACGCTCATGGTGGTTTCTGACACAAGTGACCACCAGATTGTCATCGACCAGTTCCTTAATCAGATTGTAGCCTATGATGGTATGTTCCTTGATTTTTTCATACTCTTCTTCACTAAGCTGGTCCTTTTTTTTAATGATCGTATCAGGTATGGCTATTTTTCCTAAATCATGCAACATGCTTCCTAACTTCAAGGCATACTTCATATCGTCGCTCAAGCGCATCTCATCTGCGATCATCATCGCATATCTGGTGACCTCTTCCGAATGCCTGCCGGTATAGATGTCTTTCATATCAATCGCAGCGGCAAGCGTGAATACAAAGTCCGACAAGAGCGTCTTCTTAAGTTGCTGGTTCGCAGCCGATTCAAGCTTATCCTCTATGCTTCTTTCGTAGACGCATATCCGGTTTCTTCCACTGGCTTTTGCGTATTCGTTGGCTTTTTCCGCTTTTCTCACTACCATCTTCGGTGCCACAGAATCCATCGGATAACCTGCTATCCCTATCGAAACCGTTAGGGTGAAAAAGCTGCACATATCAGTCAATAGCTTATCTTTTATCACTGCCTGCCTAATTTTTTCTGCAACTTCCTTAGGGTTTTGATAATACAGTATATTGCACATCATTACAAACTCTTCTCCACCGAATCGGAACACATGGTCCCTCGATTCAGCATGTTCGACAATGATTTCAGCAATCCTTTTCAGAATCTCATCACCGACGGTATGCCCGAAAGCGTTGTTGACCGCTCTAAACTGATCAATATCGATAAAAAGGATCTCCGTGTGGTGTCCATCACTCAATATCTCATTTTGAAATTTCTCGAAAAATTTCCGATGGTTCGAAAGTCCGGTCAACTCATCCGTGTTCAAAGCCACAGCCATTCGTTCCTTTTCAGTCGCCAGCTCTTCACTTGCAAGATATATCTTTTTCTGATAATCGATATAGTTGATCATTGCGATCAATAGAACCGCCGCAGCATAAAATGTCACACCGAACACGGTCATCCTCAGCTTCTCGCCGAAATCCAAAAGCAGAATGAACGTGTCATAGGTTCCTGGAATAAGAAGCAGCAATGAAGCTATAGCTATCATGACATCTTCAGGATTGGTTTTCCTTATATAACTCCTAAGCGAAGTGACAAACCATAAAAGGACATTCACAAGAAGAAAGAGGTTGATGATATTATAGCCATCGGATAACATAACACTATTCGACGAGATAAGACAAAGAAGAAAACCCGCACCCAGGAGTGCCCCGCTCGCCCAAAGCAGTATCTTTTTCTCGTAAATTCTGGATAGGGCAAGCCCCATGATCATTGTGGACATATACAAGGCCAAGATGATTATCTTTTTAAATAGAAGTGGTGACAAAGGAGCATATGGAAAAACGACGTAATCAAGCAGATAGATGGCTACCGCTAAAATACTAAGCGGCAATAGGCTATATCTTTTATCATATGCCTTGGTCATACCAAATAACAGCAGCTGCATACTCGACAGCGCCACCATCGAACTGATGACTACGCTATAAAAGTTTGAATGCACCATTTTAAGGGCGGCATACAGCTTATTTGCATTTGATTCCCCTGCAATAATAATGGGAACTGTGCTAAATCCGATCTTATACTCCGAATACGTGGTAAACGATAAGGTGTTTACCTTATCGATCAGCTTTCTATCGATAGCGAACTTATAGCTATCATGCCAGATATTGTTGCTCACCAGTTCGCTGGAGCCGATCTCGGCGATTAGAGTACCGTTCCAGTAGATCTTATGCCAGTTCCCTCTCAGCCGTGTGATCAGTAGCATCAGATCTCCGCTGATATTCTCAAGCTCCGCTTCAGTGATTCTTCTTTCGTAGTTGAATATACCGCTGTCTTTGGGATCTATCTTACGTTCTGAAAAATCACTTAAAACTCCATTGTATTCGAAATCATGAATAAACAATGCGTTGGACGACGTATCGTACATCGCGGTTTCAAGGAATCCGAACCCCATGAAAAGCATGATTGTAAATAGAGCGATCAATGTGATATAAACGCCAAAAATCTTTTGCTTCACCGAGTTCACCTCCCTTAGACATGTATTACCCTAACATGCCCTAATTATTCAATTATGATCGATTGTTATGCGTGTTAACCGTAAACTTAAATGCAAAAAATCCATTTAGTTTTCACAAAGTGAACTAAATGGATTTAATGGATAATTAATGGTAAATCTAGTGGTGGATAAAGAAGAATATGCCTAATTTTCTTCTTTATTATTCTTTTTTTGCCTGTTGTTTTTGACTATCAGATGGATGATCAGCGCACCAGCACCGACAAGGAATCCTATTTCAACCCAGTTGACTCGTGATGCCACGAAGAATGCGGTTGGACCGTCCGCCCCACCGATGATTCCTACGGCACCGGCATCCGGCGTCGCCACCTGAACCACCAGCCATGCAAATGCACTTAGTGTGATGACAATGCCGATAACAGCTAAGACTCTTTTGATCATGTCACACCTTTCCTTTTTTCGCTAAAATGTAGTACCAGTCTGCCGCTTCTATTTCAACAGGCATGTTCATTTGGGCTCCGGATTCCATCACCGAATATCCACATGCCTCTAATTCCTTTTCAAGCAATTGTCTTTCGAACGGAAAATAGGTCTCATGCAATATGTCTTTCCCTGTGATCTTATTCTCCTTCTCATAGGTGAACAAGAAGTTGAAGGTGATCGTCTCGATGTCGTGGTCCCAGACCTGAACAAGGTTGATCCTCTCTTCGCCGACAAAGAGAGGAGCATAGGTGTAAAACCGCTGCCTGTCACGTCTGATCTTATCCCAGTTTCTTGAGTCGATAAAAATATATCCGTCTCCTGAAACAAGGGCGTCCATTTCGGATACAACCTTTGCGATATCATCATTGGGCACATGCCCGAGCGAGTTGCCCGTGCACATCACGCAGTCGAATTTTTCTGCCACCGTTTTGCTGACCAATCTAAAATCCGCCTGATAGAGGGGATATTTACTACCATATTTTTCTTTTGCCCGCTCGAGCATCTCAAGGCTCAAATCCGATCCGGATACTTTTATCTGAAGCTCGTCAAGACAGGCTGTCAGATTACCCGTTCCAAAACTGACATCGTGCACGGTAGATATGTTTTTACCTGCAAAGATGTCCTTATAAAAGCCTTTCAACCTATCTTGCATCCCCGGATACCTGATTTTATCGTAAATTTCCGCATGTGTGTAAAAGTTACCCATAGCTTCCTCCTGTGTATTGACACCTATCTTATAACTAAGTTTAACATATTTTGTATATCATTGAGCCATTAAACTGGTTTTCAAAAAAATAAAAACGGACGAATGACTTCGTCCGCTTGAGTGGTATTCACACTTATTTATGCCCCTCTGAAGGGACGATGCAGATGAACCTGAATTTTCCCTTACCAGCGTTTTTAAACTGGTGGTGCATTCCGGCAGGAACATAAGCAAAACTTCCAGCTTTCACAGGATTATCAGTTCCATCCATCATAAGTACGCCTTCGCCTTCGATCATGTAGTTGATATGCGGCCATGGATGGCTGTGCTCCGGGCTATAGCCCTCTTCATCAAGCTCGATGATGCGCATCACATGGTTGTCCCAACCCTCTTCAGCACCGACGAGCACTTTCATCGCAGCATTTTTAACCGTATCGCTGTTGATGACTTTCGCTTCTCTATCCGATTCATGTGCAAACATAATTTTTCTCCTTTTCGTAAACCTATCCTTCGAACACCCTTGCTACCTCTGCAAGTTCTTTGATGATTTCGATATGCTGAGGGCATTTCGGTTCGCATTCTCCACACGCGATGCATTTTGACGCACGTGTTTCAAGCGGCGCATGCTTCAGGTATTCCCTACCCATTTCCTCAACCTTGTTGAACATATGCCCTTGATTGAACACTCTGAACGCCTGTGGTATTTTCACCCCGTGCGGACAAGGCATGCAGTAGTCGCACGCCGTGCAAGGCACCTTCACCTTATCGTTGATCGCTTTTCTTACCTGTCTATAGTGTACTATATCTTCTTCAGTATGAGGAGCCACATTCCGTTTAAAAGTCGCTAAGTTCTCATCGAGTTGCTCCATTGTGGACATTCCACTAAGTACCATATCCACTCTGCTGTCGGCAAGCAGATAGTCGAATGCGAATCGTGTGTTGCTGCTTTCTGGTGAGTGTTTCCTGATCATCATTTGCACATCTTCAGACATGACACCCGACAGGCTTCCACCCCTAAGCGGTTCCATGATGACTACGGCGATACCCTTTTCATCCAGGTATTCAAGCCCTTCAAGCCCGGCCTGATACTCGATATCCAGATAGTTGTACTGGATTTGAACAAAGTCCCAATCATAAAAATCGACAATTTCCTTAAATAAAGGCAACTCGTCATGATACGAGAACCCGATATACTTGACACGGCCGTCAGCTTTGATCTTTTTGATGAAATCGACCAAGGCTTCTTTGTCGTAGTTGGCCCAGTGGTCGACAGACAGTGCGTGTAACAAATAAAAATCGATATGATCCGTTTCAAGTTTTTCAAGCTGCTCGTTCAGATATTTTTCAAGATCAGCAGGTTCCTTCACCAACCAGCTCGGAAGCTTGTCTGCTAAAACCGCTTTTTCACGGTAGCCGTCCTTTAGCGCTTTTGCCACGATGTTTTCGCTCACACCACCATGATACGGGTATGCGGTATCCACATAGACAGCACCTTCATCGATACTGTGTCTGATCATCTTGATAGCTTCCGCGATATCCACGTCCGTCTGACCTTTTGCATCAGCCATCATAGGAAATCTCATACACCCCATGCCAAGTCTCGTTGGAAGTTTCTTTAAAAATTCTCTTGCTGTCATCCTGTTCTCCCTTCAATTGGTTCGGTCTATCACCATTATACCGCAACAAAGCAGCTATCGAACATTTTATTTCGCCACTCTTAATACTTATTTGATCATGCTGGCGATTCTTCTGATTCACTAGCCGTAGACGATCTCAATGTCCAAAATTCCCAGGCCTTTATAACATAGCAAGTTGCTTTTTACACGTAGTTGGAATACAAAAACTCGCGTAGTAGCTGCGCCTTGTGCCAGCCCTCTCCAACACAAAGGGGAAATGCAATTTTGAAAACCACACTAAGGGGGTTCATTAGCAAATCTTTATTTACTCAACTAGCATGTTATCACGCACTAGATCCCACCACGTCTAATCCCTATTTTAAGGCGCTTCGCTTCAACTGCAAGGCAAACCTTTCTCTCTACTTATTACCTAGAATTAAACATCCAAACTATCGGACTCGATTTCCTTCACCAGATCTTCCACTTGCGAATAAGTCCTATAGATAGTCGGCTTCAATTGACCATATGCTTTTGTAAACCAGTCGGCCCGTATAGGGAGCATCCCTACCTTGGCAGCTCCGTTTAACTCGTCGCTTCCTCCATCGCCGATGAAGATGCATTCCTTAGCAGACACTCCGATTCGCCCTGCGGCCTCCAGATAGATTTCCTTTTCAGGTTTGATAAGACCGACATCACATGAAAAGAGCACCTCGTCAAAATAACCGGGAAGGTCCGATGCATGGAAGCCATCGATTTCCTCCACTGACGCATTGCTGATCAGTACGGTTTTTATTCCCTTTGACCGAATCGACTTCAAAAGGGCTATGCTCTTACCAGGCACCTCTTTGAAACAGGCCGACTTGCCGCTGATCCTATCCGCATTCAGCTCCTCGATCACCGCTTCATCCACGGGCACGCCTAGTTTGTCCGTGATTTCACGTAACACCTCTCGAAAATCCGGATACGCTCCGCGGTACCTGCACTCCCTGTACTTGCCTACCTCGGCGTAATAGTCGCCCACAGACAACTTAAGTTTTTCAGCAATCTGAACACCGCTCATTTTCTTCACGTTCGCTTCCGTCACCAGTGTCTCAAATAAGTCAAAAATAATCGCCTTAACCATAAATCCTCCCTGTTACCACTACGTCCTAGTTCCCTCTCCACATACCCGCACAAAAAATACTCGCGTAGTCGCTGCGCCTTGTGCCAGCCCTTTTAAACTCAAAGATGAAATGCATAGAAATTTCTGTCCTATACGATCTAGCTTATGTCCTCTACGGATAGGCTTTATGTCTACCCTCCCTGAAAGCTGTTTTAAGTCCTTATTCCAATCAAGGCTGAAAGAGCAAGGCAATTTTGAAAACCACACCAAGGGGATTCATTTGCAAATCTTCATTTACCTAAGTGGCATCTCATCCTACATTTGATCCCACCACGCCTACCGCATATTTCAAGGCGCTTCGCTTAAAAAGCAAGGCAAACATTTCTCTCATCACCTTTCTGGTCACACCGGCTTATCCCTAAAATACTTGCTAATCTTTTCAATTTCGTCGAACACAAGTGCCGCGTGTTCCTTTTTTAAATACCAGTTCTCTGCTGTCAGCTTCCTTTCATCGACAACGGGTGCGACCATGAAGATCGTATCCGGACCCGAGTTGAGTTCATAGGTCAGTTTGCACCTTTTGGCATGAAAAGTCTTGCATACGAGAATCGCTTTTTTCAGGTCAACGCCTTTTTCTTTGAGCAGCTCATGGCTGAACACGGCGTTGTCAAAGGTGTGAGCCGCCTTGTCCTCTTTTAGGATCGCGGTTTCAGGAACATCCATCTTTAGGAGCAGCTCCGTCAAATAGTCACATTCGGTCGCATGGGTTTTCAGCTTCCTGTTCTCTCCACCCGACACGAGAACATACTCGGAAAGCCCCCTATGGTATAGCTCGGCGGCCTTCGAAGCAAGTTCAGGCCTGCTCCCACCAGCGACAAGTATCACATCAGCAGGTCCTAGTTCATCGCTGATAAAGATCATTTCTGTTATCGACTTATGAAAATTATGCATGACAGCTCCTTAGTCTTTCTTGTTCGGCAGTTTAAATAGTTTTTTTAGAATCCACTGGATCCCCAGTAGTTTTCCAAGTCCGTTCATCAGTCTCATCCAGTACTTTGTGAAAATCACCGTCATTAAGACGATGACAGCCACACCTAAAAATAGATTGTTAATCGTTATCTCCACCCTGTCACCTCAGCACACTTCTAATCAGCACATTGCTCAACCCAGCCCGACCTTCATCATCTCAAGACCCTGACTCCTGTCCCCTTCGAGAAGCTCCTTTCCATACCCCTATATCGATACTCGCAATAGACGATTCACAAAACTCAACCCTTACCATGTCCGGCATCTCTAGTTGTGACCAGAACTCATATCCTACACCCGGGTCATAATGGTTGAGAAGCGCAGTGAGGATGGTCCCGTGAGTCCCGATCACGATCCTTTTTCCATCGTGCCGGCTCAAGACTTTTTCAAAGGCTTCCACTCCCCGTCCCTTCACCTGATTGATCGATTCTCCACCCGTCGACGCATACTCGAAATCCGACCACTGCCTTTGAACAAAGGCCTTGAAGTCCTCGACATACTCACCGACTTCACGTTCCCTAAGGTCCTCGATTTCTTCTACGGCGAGCCGCTTTTCATTTGCAATGCCACTAACCGTATCCACCGCCCGCCTAAAGGTGCTCGCAATCACGTGGTCTATTTCAATTTCAGAAAAATACTCGGTGATCCGTTCCACATCACCAAGATGCTTTTCATCAAGGGGCATGTTGCGGTCGTCCCCTTTGACATACACCGATTTGCCATGCCTGACAAACCAGCATTCCGTATTGGTTTTCACGTCTTTCAAGTCGATCGACATCCTGACGGTCTCATCACTCGATTCAAAAGCCCTAAATCCGCAAGATTGAAACAAGCTGATCGACGGCTGATTGTATCGGTAGATCTCTTTGAGCTCGATCCTTTCATAACCGGACCGCTTCGCATGCTGAAGCAGCGCCTTTATTACTTTGCTTGCGATACCGACACCTCTGTATTTGGACACACCGATCACAATCGGCATGGTAGATTCACTAAGCGTCACATCGCCGATCGCGGTCCATGTTCCGTTTTCGAACACTTCGATAAAAAACAGTTCCCCTTTTTCCTTTAGATACCCGTACATGGCAGTGATGGTATCCATGCCGTACGGTTCAGATCCCAGTCCTTCCGAATGGTCAAGCACGTAGCGGTCGCCGTACCAGGCAAGCGCTTCAAAATATCTATCCTCAGTAGGCCTTACAAGCCTTAGCTTATCGCTTATTACAATCATGTGCCACCTCTTTCCCTGTTAAGTATAGCAAACTACTGTAGGGATAAATATACTAATTGTTGGAAAATTCATCTCTAAATCATTTGATATCCATCGCTCCATTTGATACGATGGTTGAATACATAAAAGGAAGGTAATCATCATGATCGATAAGAACGCATTTGACAGCATTGAAGCATTCATCACACATCTCAAGCGAAACGAAAACATGGTGGGTATCGTGGAATACGGTGGCAGAAGCTACAGCGACATGAGCAAAGCGGGCGACTACGACCTGACGGTGATTTTTGACAAGCCTCTTTCCAAAAACATCGAAGGAGTGCACTTTCACATAAAGGGCATTCCTGTGGACTGCATGTTGCTGTCGGTAAACGACTTCATGGCGGATCATCCGCTAAACGAGTTCTTGCACGTTCATATGAACTGCACCATCCTATACGACAAGGATGGAATCACAGAGGCTTTGTTAAACAGAATTAATACCACCTGGAAAACAGACGATACACTGTCCGAATTCGAAGTCATGCTCTTCAGATTCACCTTCAGGCACATTCTGGACAAACTGACCCATAGGCTTCACGACAACAAGCTATACACCGTCTACTTCATCTATTCCTCCATGGACTGGTTCTTATCGTGTTATGCGAGAATCAGGAACTGGGAAGCAGGAAAACCGAAACTGCATCTAAAGCTGATCGAAGAGAACGAGCCTGAACTATACCGGCTCATCGAAGATTTATATGAAAGACAACAATTCGAGGAAAAGTACGAAAAGCTAAGCAAGATCGCAGAGTACATGTTAAAGCCGATCGGCGGACTATGGAAAGAGGACGAAGTCTTATTCCACCTATCACCCGATGGCAGCCATCAAGTTGAGGAAGAAGAGCGGTTGCTGGAGATTTTGTTCGGGTTTGATGAAAGTTAAAGAGAACCGCAATTTTTAAAACCACACTAAGGGGCTTCATTTGCAAATCTTCATTTACCTAAGTGGCATGTCATCCTACATTTGATCCCACCATGCCTCTCGTCTATTTCAAGGCGCTACGCTTCAAAAGCAAGGCAAACATTTCTCTCACCTTATTGCTTTTCTTGCATTTGAAGCGCAGCGCCTTAAAGTACATGTACAGGTGAAAATGGACATATGGTTATATACAATCGAGCATTAAGGGATTAAAGTCTTGCCGATACTATTTTCTTAGTGTGGTTTTATAAAATTCCTCGTCAAACTTTGCATTTGAACATTCCAAAATAGGAAGCCAACAATAACTATAAAGGGAGTGAACAACATGAAACTGAACTTTCTAGGCACAGCAAGCATACCCACTGCCAGCAGAAACTCGCAAAGTACTTTGCTATCCTTTCATGACCGCTCAGCCGTTTTAATTGATTGCGGTGAAGGTACACAAAGACAACTGCTTATAACGGGGATCGATTTAACAGGGCTTGACACGATCTTCTTGACCCACGAGCATATCGACCACACGCTAGGTTTACCCGGCGTGGTCATGATGCTCTATCATCTTCATCACAATAAAATAAGGATCTACGGACCAGAATCCGCCATAAATCTTGCGAGAGAGTGCATCCGTCTATTTGTCACCTTTATCGACGACCCTGCGGAGTATATCGTCCTAAAGGAAAATCAAATCCTTCAAATCGACCAGTACACGCTAAAGACTTTTCCAACCTACCATACCGAGGATTCCACCGGCTACACCTTTACATCTGCCGGCAAATCAGTCACATTCTTCGGAGATGTAGAAATCCGACACCCGCAGCAAATAAAAAAGCTTACCGGTCAGGTAAGCAGTTCGACGTGTTGTGTTGTAGATGCCGTTCATTTGAACCTATTCCAAGTAGAAGACATCTGTCAAAGCAAAGAACTGAAGACAGTTTTCCTGTTACCCACAAGATACGACACATGCGAAAGTGAAATCAAAGCTGCATTCAGTAAAAATTATGAATCTGAACTGATCCTTCCAAATGACTTTGATTCCTATGAGATATAATCATGCGACTAGAAGTTAAACACCCAAAACGTGCCAGTCACCTTTTGAACACGTCAGATCGTGCCAGGCACCTTTTGACTAAAATATCGAACATCACCAACAAGTTGCACCTGCTTGTCAGCAAGAATCAATGCGCCTTTGTCACCGACCGCATAGACGTCTTTCTTTTTTTCGAGTAGCACTCTCAAGATGCTTTCGTTTTGCTCCTGAGAACCCTCATAGTGGACTTCAAAATAGAAATCCTGAACAAGGGAGAGTCCCTTATGGTAGCAAAATTCATCGTAATCCTCATCGGCCGTCAGGTGGTACTCCGAAAGTTGTATCAAGGCCCCGGCGCTGAATCCCATCACAAGACCGTCATGCCGTTTGATAAGATCGACAAGTTCTTTTTCATAAAGCCTCTCCATCATCTTGTCTGGTAGACCGCCTGGAAAATAGACAATATCCGCTTCACTGATCTTTCGCTGAGATTCCTCCACGCTATCCTCAAAGTAGTTGACCCACGTGATGTCGGATTCGGCAATACTGTACCTTTTAAACGCATCGACCATACCGCTGTAGTATTTACCGTTCGCGCGGCCATAGCAGCTTAGCCAGTCCTCTTGATTCCTAACTCTTTCCTCTCTAAATGAAAATGCCACTATCACGACTTTATCACCAGCTTTTATATAATTCCGATACGCTTTAAAACACCAATCCTCATCGATGTTGAATGTGTTATGTAAGATATTGATCATCACTGCCTCCCCCATGCTGGCACCTTTTGAAGACAAAGCTAACTACCTTTATTAGGATTTCGATGAGTCTGTCTTTGACGACCTCGACTCCAAAGCTCATGCAGAACATAATATCCATTCTCCTTCTAGCGAGCTGAGATTGACCGCACTACTTTACCTCGCCCTTATCCCGCAAGTCAGAACTTTTATTTCTGAACAATAAGCTCGCAGTAGCTCTGCCTGTACATCTCACCTTCAATCTCTCTCTCTGTCACTCTGTTTTCCCTAAAAATCATTTTCATATCAGAAAGGATCTCACGCAGTTCCTTTTCGCTATGATAGGAATGAACGACTTGATCACCGTGCTCATCTTGCAAAAACTCGTCCTCGCCAACCTTTGTGCCCTCGCCATACCCTTCATCCTGATGGGTGAGCAGATTGATCAGCATCAGACCGTTCGGCTTCAGCACACGTTTAAGCTCGGCAATTGACTGGTCGATCTCGAGTTTTGTCATGTGGAAGATGGAATTGAAGGAGTACACAAACGAAAAGGATTCATCTTCAAAGGGTAAGCTTCGCATGTCGCCCTTCTTTATATTGAGTTGCACGCCATGTCTCTCTTCAAATCCTCGAGATAAGCGTATCTGGCTGTCCGAATACTCGATTCCAGTCGTCCGATAACCGAAACTCGAAAACAAGCCGAGCGGCGGCATGTTTCCACCTGCTCCACAGTCTAGAATTGTCTTTTCAAGCTCAAAAGTCCTTGCCTGCTCTTCGCACAGAAAGAGAAACTTATAGAGCTGGGTTTGTCTGAATACAATGTTCATCTTTTATCTCTCCTTATGAACAAGGTAGTGTAAACCACCAGTTCTTTAAATGGTCGCTAGGACTTATAACATCAAGCGGTCCCAATCAAACAGCCGATAGCATCATCCGTGCATTTCCAATTTTATCATAATTGGAATCAATGCACATTGACCGTTCAAGTATAATCGTTTTATCACGTCATCTAAACATAAATAAACAAGTCCTCTTTTACGGTAGGACTTGTTCTTAAATTCACTCGAAAAGAGCTTTAAAGCAGTCTAAAAAGAGGGGATATCACTCATCAAAACCTACCCGTTGAACTCTGCCCTTAAAATACCGAAGTGCATCCTGTCGAACCTTTTTCCTGCGAAGTAGACCGCGCTGCGCTCGGTGCCTTCTTTTTTGAATCCGCATCTCAGGAGTGATTTTTGCGCGCCGATATTGCTTTCAAGTGTACTCGCTGTGATCTTCTCAAGTCCTAGGTTGTTGAACCCATACTCCAATATCTGCTGAAGCGCCTCTGTCCCGTATCCTTTGCTGCGGTCGTTGATGGTTGAGATGCCCAGACCTATCGAGCAGGACCTGTTTTTCCAGTCGATATTCTGCAGCGCGACATCGCCGATCACTTCACCTTTTAATAAGAAGATGCCCAGTCTCACATGCTTGTCGCCCTGATCTTTTTGAGTCTCTTCAAACCAGGTATCCGCCTTGACAGAAGAATGACCGATATTAAGGGGTTCTGTAAGCTGATCGAAGTCGTATTCAAAATCGTTCCAAAGCTTTACACAATCCTCTTTTTCGAGTGTCGCAAGATAGATTCTTTTCGAGATCAGTTTAAGCATAATCCTCCACACATCCTTTCACATATAAATCGAGTATCCTGTTAAATCAAGCTTACCAAAATAAGGATTTCACATCTATCTCTTTCTGTCCTTTTTATGGATTTTTTCTCTTTAACTGTTCTTTATCAAGAGCAAGCCGCAGTCATGTGTGCGATAATTGTTTAGAGTTATAAGAAAGGGAGATTTTAAATGACCACTCAAAACATTATCATACAAAACAGAAATGTCCGCTTTATTTCTTGGGGTGATCCCGAGAAGCCGCTTATCATTGGCATCCATGGACTTGGAGGTTCAGCCTGCACGTTTCACGAGGTCGCCCATCAACTGATGCATGACTACCACCTTGTTTCCATCGATCTGCCCGGGCACGGAAAAAGCGAGGATCTCGATACAGACTATTCACCTGACTACCTCATGCCTTGGTTGTCTCAGGTGATAGATACCATAACAAAACAGCCGTTCTACTTACTCGCGCACTCCTACGGTGCGAGTGTCGCACTACACTTCAGCGCGGCATATCCTGACAGGGTAAAAAAATCGATACTTCTAGATGGAGGATATCACGACCCGGAGTACGGCTACGCCTACTTCACCGGCTTATATGAAAAGGGGCAGTTGGATTACAAACCCTTCATGTGTTTTGAGGATGAAAAGAACTATTACATAGATGATTTTGACGGGTACGTCTTCGATGATTTTGAAGGCGCAGTCCAGGCGGAGCTTGATAACCACACCAATCTGAATCCTTTAAAAAGAACCATGATTGAGGATCTGATTGTGGAAAGAAACGGAAAGTTCTGCTGGCACGCAAACGGAACCACCGCCGTTAAGGCGCTTAACTTCCAGTACAACTCGCAAAAGACACTTGCATTCGAGCGGATCATGGCAAAAACGAAGTTGATTTATGCGGACCAGCCAGCAGAATATTATCAGTCTCGAATAGAACAGATTGCCATCTTCAAATCGAAGTTCGATGTGGACTGCGTGCTCTATGAGAACACAGGACATATGGTCCATTATGACCAGCCTGAAAGGTTGAGTGATGATATCAGAGCATTTTTCTTGGTCTGAGTAGATAGGGTAATTATATCAATATAATTTATCTAATAATATCCAATTAAAAAGAAGCGACCTCATCCGGTCGCTTCTTTCCAATTTCACTTTAATTCAAGATAAGCCATGTCTCTAGGTGATGCACCGCCACCTGTATGTCACAGTCAATGGTGACGCCTATTTTTTTTAGTTCATATAGGACCAACATGACTTCGTTTTTTGAATATCCCGCAAATGATACGTTATCACCCTCTTGTGACGGCCGCGTCTCCACAGCAATAATCAGCGTGGTTCCAAACTTTCTTGCATAATGGACTTCTTCTTTAATCAGTGCGGTGATACTGTTGCTGCCGATGACTTTGTTGCGGTATGCCATTACAGTGACTGTATCCACTTTGCCCATGATCCACTCAGCGAGATTCGTTTTTCCGTAGCCATTGTCAAGTTCTACTTTTTCATACCAAAAAGGAATGACGATATTAAGTTCAAGTCCATTCATTCGGCAAATACTATCTGCTTCCACGATGTGATTTTGAAACACCTCATAGTACTTAAGCATTTTCTTTTCTGACACCTTTAGGACATAGGGTTCAATATCCAGGATGATACCGACAAAGTCACACACTTGGCGCTTTTTAAGATCCACAAGATGACTCATAAACGCATCGAAGGCGGTTTCATTGTCATCAACCCATTTTGCACTCCCGCCAAGGGCATAGACTTTGAAGCCGTATGATTTGGCCAGATTGCATTTACTGATGAATCTTTCTTCATCGTCAGCCGAATAATATAAGTAGATCGTATTGAATTCATCGCTTTTAAGTTTTTCAATCGAGTCGGAGGTCAGTTCTTCTAGATTCCACACAAACATGGACATGTCAGGTGAATCCGATATGTCAGAATCGCTTATAACAGGTGCTAGCGAGGTGTGCAAAACTAGTAAAATAGCGATTAAAAGATGCATGCGCCCTCCTTTATGACTTCAAATGCGATTTTCTTTCAATTCTCCCCCATGATTTAGAGTACTTCTTGTACCCCAACATGGCGATAAGTCGTTGAATTGTAGAAAACTGACGGTAGCCGACGGCTTCGATGAGACTGAGTAGGATATAGGCCAATAAGCGTTTCAAGTTATACCTGTCTTCAAGCAGGTAGTAACTCAGTAGAATTGATGAAACTGATATGACACTGCTGAACAATACGTAAACAAGTAAAAAGGTGGCAAAAAACTGAACGTTGATCAGTCCAAGTGAAAAGGACGTGATGATCATGATTAGACCGACCAGCTCAATCACACAGGATATTGTTTCATAGAAGAAGTAATAGACAAAAGAAAACATGCCGATCCAGCCAAACGTCGGATTTAAAAACATATAAAAATGCTGGAATATGCTCTGCATCAGTCCTATGTGCCATCGCTTTCTTTGTGTGGCAAGGTCCTTCCATTTCTCCGGAACCTGAGACCAACAGATCGCATCGGGCACATAGCTTATTTTATATTCTTTTCTATTACGCCTGAAAAACGCATGGATATCAACAACCATCAACATGTCTTCGCCAATGCTCTGGCTTTTGTACCCGCCTACACTCACCACAACATCTTTTCTAAACAGGCCGAACGCACCGGATATGATCAGGTTTCCGTTAAATTGATTAAACCATACGCGAGTTGTAATGAATATTCTTGCATATTCCACCATCTGCATCAGCACGGCGAAGTTTTTAGGTAAAAAAGTCTTCACCACTTCTCCGTCTTCTATGACGACCGAGTTGGCGATATTGATATTTCCACCTACAGCGACCGTCCTTTCATCTTCCATGATGGGCATGCTGATTTTCTTCAGCGAATCTTTTTTAAGTAACATGCTATCCGCATCAAGCGCCACCACATACGGGTATCTGGAGATATTCACTCCCATGTTGAGCGCATCCGCCTTACCGCCGTTTTCTTTTTTGACAAGTGTGACCATGACGCCATTAATGTTCCGTGTGTATATTTCATGATAAGGCTTCGTGCCAAGAAGTTTTCGTACAGGTCGCGCAGTCTGTTCCAGGTTAAAACTCTCAATCAGGTGGTCCACCGTACCGTCTTTGGAACCATCATCGATGATCACTACTTCATATTCAGGATAATCAAGAGTGATAAGCGATAAGATGCAGTCAGCGATGGTGACTTCCTCATTATAGGCTGGAACAAGTACGGAGATCGGTATGAAATTCTTCTCATTCCTTATATAGTAGTCATTGTCGTGTCGTTCCTGTTCTTTACGCTCAAAAAGATACGTTACTGCAAATAGCGTAGATACGAAAAAAGTAATTGCGTACCCGAAGATGTAGTACATGAACGCCCAGTTGAGAAAATCAAGTAATTTAATGAGCATACTCCACCCCTTTCCTGAGTATCTCCCCGATCGATTCCTTGAGATGTGAAGGTTCTTCTTGCAAATGACGGGCATATTCCAAGGCGTCGATCGCATAGGGGTCGTCAAGACTCTGCTTTATCAACTCAAAATCATGTTTCAATGTTTTTTGATGATGATCGATGTAATCAAGCACCGTGGTCGCCATATTGATCCTAACGTACCAGTTGTCATCGGACAAAACCGGTAGCAGTTGTTGAAGCTCCAACTCTTGTACATAGATTCTGAGCGTTTTTGAAGAGATTGCCCGAATTTCCCATATCTCGTGCTGCGTCGCTTTCAGCACATCTTCAATCGCTTCGTTGTAATGGATATTTCCAAAATATTTGAGAATCATGATATGCTCTTCTTTATCTGTAACTTCTTTCAACAGCTGACTTATCATCTTCGCAGGGCTTTTCTCGTTCTGATTGAGAAAGTAGTTGATCACAAGACGCCTAAATAAGCCTGTCAACTCCCTGATGTTCTCCACCAGTTTTTCAATTAAATCCTCTCTGTCTCCTTCAAAGGAATCCAGCACATCGGTTAGTACCTTTTGATTTAGATACCCTTTTTCCTTTGCTGTGATCACAAGTGCGCGCACAAGAAAATCCGCATCACCAATTTTTGAAAGCGCGGATAAGCTGTTGAATTTTAAGGCGATCGACTTTGAATGTACTCCTTCTATCAGATATTCCACAACCTGTTCTGTCCGAAGTCGATATTCACCGACTAAAAAAACGTTTTGCACATGTTTGACAGAACGGTTCCTTCTTACAGTTTGGATTTTGTGGTTCACATAGGATTCAAAACAACTCATATATGCGATCACATTCCCTCTGTTTTCTTTATTTGTCGCATAGTCGATCATCACATTTTGAAAAACACGCTCATAAGACTGTGATTTGTTTCTTTTATTAATCAGGTTGATGTGTTCTAGTGAAACAGTACCACCAGATTCCACAGCCGACAGCCCTTCCATAATTATATTTTCATACCCTTTTGAAACAACACCCACTCGACGTAAAAAGCGTCTATTGACCGCATCCACGTACATTAAATACAGAAGGCTTGTGATTATGATGATAATAAATGAAAAAAGCATCATATATATCAGTACGATTGAATTCATATCAGTTCTCCATAAAAAGATCTTTCATCAGTTGATAAGATTGCTTTTTTCTTGTTTCAAAACTCGGTTTGAACCATTCTTCCCAATCAAGCCTTACCGTTGGGAAAACAATTGTTTCATCCTCATCAACCCTACCGAAAGCAAGACCTACTCCATCTATTTTCAGCGGTGTGATGGTATGGGTCTCATAGAAGTCACCTTGAATCAGTTGACTTGCCGGAGACATAAAATTTAGAAGCGCATACGGGATTCTGACTTCAAGATGGTCTTTTGTCGAATACCAATCCGCTGCCGAATCGAACCGTTTGTCACTCGGATCCGAAATTCCACGGACAAAAGCTCCTGTCAATCTAAAATCGTTCAAATCGGTAACATGATCCATTTGACTGAGTGCGCTGCTGTCTGTAAACTGGTACATTTTAACGAAGAGCGGTTCAGCCTTCTCAAAGGGAAGCAAATCAGGTCTCACACGAATCTGTTGAGCCATTTTTCTAAAGCTGAAAGTGTCATAATAGGCATGCACATACATTTCCTGAACCCCTTCTTCAGAAAGTACGAGCACAAAATCAACAGGCCGGTCAAAGGTGATGTCAAATTTCTCAAAATAGGTGTGACCTGATAAAGGAGTGATGTCGAATCCAATAACCGTCGACGTCGACGCGGACAACTCCTTCACAGGATCGATCATCAAATACAGATAGTCAACACCGGCATGAACATAATAGTCACCGCTCGATGCTGATAGGAAAGGTTTTTCATTTCCCCAGTCTTCGATGGACTCATCCGGATATTTAAGTGCTTCACTATCTGCCGTGAAGCCTATTAGACCATAACCTTGTCCAAATGTTTGAGGATCATGCCAGTAAGGCGACTGGTCAGGAAGTTTAAGCTCCACCGTGTTCCAAGATGACTTAAACCAAGCGTCTTGCCAATCTCTTAGAAATTGACCTCCAAATCCATTTTCAGTGATTTCATTATATTGAATCGCAGTTAGTTCCCCCTGTCGTTGTTCACTTATAGATGCTGTAGGTTCATGATCCGCATACTCTGCGCAGAACCTCCCGCTTGGAACCCCATAAGCAGAAATCACAACCGGAATGGTATGATACTCACTGACAAGTTTCAGTATCTGGTCACTCGGCAAATCAGTGTCTTGCGATCTGAACACATTGAATCCTTCATAGTCATAACTGGCAAAGGTCCCCGTATGAAGACGCTCAGTCACTCCGATGTGCTCCATATCCGCAGTCGCATACGACCTAATCCAGTCGTAGTGCTCTTTCACTTCGGTAGAATCATACAGTTTCTTATGTAGCATGCCAAGATGACCTGCAGTCGAATATAAGCTCTGTTGCAAGTACTTATTAAACTCGTAGTTTGCAGCAACGTCCATCATCTCAGCGATAAATGCTTCAAAAGGGGTGGACTGGCCCTTCGTAAAGAAATAATCACCTTGATAGGTGCTTGTATCAAAAATGAGATTTGATATGGCGATATCGTCAATGCCCCATTCGACACCCATCACATACCCTATCAAATACTCTGAAACATCGACCGACTCGGTTTCAAATAAATAGATGCTCGACCAGAAAGTCTTGTTTCCATGAACTTTGTCGATCGTAGCTTTTATTTCCGTCCGATAGGCTTGTTTGAGATGCTCTGCAAGCGGGATCTCACCGTCTTTAAGGGCTACCTCATCAAAGTAGATTCCCTGAATGAAATACAGCGGGGAATCGACAGAGTCATTGTACTGTTTAAGTGCCTGATAGAACCTACCTGGCATCTTTGCCTCGACTTTTATCGTGTTCAGTCCAAGTTCGGACATCATCTTGAACCACTCTACATAGGTTTCGACCGCCACATCTTCCTCCCCAGGAAACGTACCAGGCTGAACCGGAGTCAAGTTGGTGCCATTGAGAGTGATTGCGGTCCATTTGTCATCTGTCCGTTTTATAAAAACATGATTGACCACCGAAAAATTTTCCACTCGATTTTTTGCACTTGTCTGTTGAAGAAACATTAATCCGCCTGTGATCGCAATCAGTAGGCCAAGGGCCGTGAAGAAGATAAACCGTCTCATATTCATTGGTCCACCCACTTTAAAAGACTATCGATGTTCTCGTCCATCCACTGACCCCTCTTTGTAATGAAGTTTTTAAGTCGTGACACCTCTGTCGGCAGATGATGTTCATCGAGAAGCATCTGATTCATATGATCGGCTAGGCGCATATCTTCGAGACCTAAGAAGCCGCGATAAGCCACATTGACTTTACTCGCAGTATAGAGCGTCTGATCCCTTTCAATGAATGGGCTTAGCACAGACATCGCCTCATCTATCTTACTTTGAAGCACATCATCGCTTAACTCCAACCTACGTAAATGCTTATACCTGTCGATTAGGATACCCACAAACTTCTTGTCATTCAAAAGTCTGTCGAACCATGCTCGCTGATGCATAAAAAAGCCTTTGTAATCATACATTTCAAAATTGAAATTGACATTGCCCATGGCGTTGTTAAAATCCCACACCGGACCTGCCATCAGTTTTCCACGTGCATCCTTGTAAAAGTAGGTGCTTTTGATGCCTGCATCCGTATTCATAAAGAACTCATTGATAATGACAAAGTCGACAAAAGAAAGCAGGTCCGCATACTCCTCATATCCCAGGCCCTCCACGTCATAATTGTCATGATACAGGTTCCGTTCAAAAAGACTGATCGTATCTTCCGTATAGTTTCTTTGAGCATCCGTTAGATTCACTCGCGGATAAACCTGCAGCATCTCATTGGGATACAGATAGAGTTCTTTCCCATAGACTTTCAAGAGCGTGTCTCCAATCCGGTAAGTATCGCGTTTCACAATGAATGAAGTCTCTTCGTATCCTTGAAGCGACGCGCTGATCTTGACTTTGTGATTGTCGCGGCGTATCTTTTCTGTCCAAGCATAGAGTCCCCTATAGGATAACACTCCATTAATCTCATGGTGGAGTTCTGTAAACTGAAGTCTAGGAGCATAACCCATGATGTCGAACGCCACAGAATAGCCTAAATAGTTTCTGATCATCGTCTTGTCGATAAAGGGGCCATTTAAAACCCAGTCCTCACCGGATGGCATATCCATGATAGACCGGCTCACCTCAACGCCATCCTCACCGATAAGCGAAAGTGAATACTGAGGTTTGCTAAATAGGTAGGAGCTTGAGCCTCTTTTTGAAGCCGTTATCCCATACTCTTTCTTTTCTTTACCATATTCTATGCTCATCGTCCCTGCGACAGGCGTTCTGTCTGTCACCGCTTGAGGCAATCTGAATACTGTTTTGGACACGTCAAGAAGTGGTGGAAAAGGATATTGTTCCACATCCACCTCAGACTCCTGTATATCCAACAGATAATAAAGCCCCATCAATGAAATTGTCAACATGATGACAGCAACGACAGCCAGTGCCAACCTTTTTGTCTTCTTAACCAATCGTCTCACCACTCTGTGCCAGAATATTTATGCTTCTCATTCCATGTAACTTATATAACCGATGTGCAAATCCTTTGTCATCACCGTTTTTCATTTTTACCTGATAAACAAGTTCTAGGCTTGTCTCAGTCGTATGTTTGGACTTCAATAAATACGTCTTAAAGGTTTTATTGACTTCTCCCATGATATTTTCTTCTTCAGAACGATCACCCCTGATGACGACGATATAGATATCTTTTTTGAACTTAAGTCCGACACCTGCAAATAGGAGGACAACACTTATCGCAAGGGTTGTTCCAACTCCAAGGCTAAAATTACCTGTTCCGGCGCATAATCCGATGGCGATCGACCAGAAGATGTACGCGGCATCTCTTGGGTCCTTGATGGCTGTTCGAAATCTGACAATGGATAAGGCACCGACCATCCCAAGCGAAAGCGCGACACTCGAACCGATCACCATCATGACGGCAGTAGTGACCATGCCGATCATAATCAGCGATGTATTGAATTTTCGATTATAGGTGACGCTTGAAAATGACAACCTATAGGTCACATACAGTATTAAGCCTAGTACAAGTGCGACTGACAGTCTTTGCAACATCACAAGCATCGTGACATCGCTGCTTGCGCCCTCTAAAAGTTTATATAATGTTTCTCTCATGATTTCTCCTCAGCCTATAGCATATTATTTTCTTCATAAAACCATCGTGAATTGCTGTATTTGCTTACTGCTCTGCTTGCTTCTTCTATTCCGCTTAATTGCCTGCTAATCCAGCGTGGCAGTCCACCGGAAGACTTAATCTCAAGAATTGCGAAATAATTATCTTGTACGGGAATCAACTGATCACCGTCTGAGAACAGGTCAAGATCAAACTCAGAAGATCTGAGTTCTGAATCGAGTGTTACTCTCGTATCATTCGCAAGGGACGTATAGGCTTTTCTTAAATAATCGATGAGCACCACCGGTTTGTAGCCGCCTGCCACAAGCAAGTGCCGAATTTCACCGGCAAGTTCATCTTCATAATTGTCTAAGCAATCATAATCGCAGGCTTGTAGTTTCATCGCATCTTCCATGCTAATCCACAAGCTGTCCTTTCTTTGAAAAGCACCCATTTTTCTTTTAATCTCGAGTTTGACCTTCTTTTTATCACCATAAACTCTTAGGCGAATTTTTTTTCTGACCTCAACTCCGTTTACTTTTTCAAAATAGTCATTATCATTGATGCTATCGAAGTAAAGCGACCTTATGTAATACCCATAATCCCCATTATTTATATCAGGCTCCAGCATTCTCGGTAAGAGACTGCATAAATTTCCGTATTCAGTCACATTTAACCGATATTTAGTTTCTTTTCTATCAACTCGCATGTTTTTCCCCCCCTCTACAATTATACACATTTTTTAAGCAATTATCGCCGGTTATCCTGCTTTAAGTCATTTCATTTTTTTAGTCTATGCGACCACTTACCGCAAAACGTACACATGAAAAAATCCATGTCTTCCGACATGGACTTTTCCTACTTTGCGATATCTGTTCTATACATCATATCCTTGAACTTGATATGTTTCATTTCCTCATAAACGAGTGTTCTAGCGGCTTCTATCGTGTCGCCTTTGGCAACCACGCTTAACACCCTTCCGCCGTTTGTCACAATCCTGCCGTCTACTTCTTTTGTTCCCGCATGGAAGACCACCGCGTTTTTCACTTCTTTAAGGCCTGTGATCTCGTCGCCTTTTTTGTAGGCCTCAGGATAACCTCCCGCCGCCATCACAAGCGTTACCGCAGCTTCATCAGACCATGTCAGGTTCACTTGATTCAGCTGCTGGGCGACGGTCTTCAACATGACGTCAAGAAGGTCGTTCTCAAGACGCACCATCAGGCTTTGCGTTTCAGGATCACCGAACCTTGTGTTGAACTCGAACACCTTGGGTTGACCGTCCTTTAGGATCAGGCCGATGAACACAAGTCCCTGATATTCAAGCCCATCCGCCTGTAGTCCTTTGATAAAGGGCTGCAGCACTTTGTCGTTGATTGTTTTCTTTATCTCATCCGTATATAGCCTACTTGGCGAATAGGTTCCCATACCGCCTGTGTTTAGCCCCAGATCACCGTCATAAGCCCTTTTGTAGTCTTGAGCGCTTTCAAGGGATACTATCGTATTTCCGTCTACAAAGCAAAGTTCGGATGCCTCGATGCCCGTCAAAAACTCTTCGATGACAACGATGCTTCCGGCTTCACCGAAACTGTTGCCCACAAGCATGTCCTTGATTGCTTCGACCGCTTCATTGGCTGTTTGTGCGATGATTACACCCTTACCGGCAGCCAGACCGTCCGCCTTGATGACAACCGGCAGACCGAAACCAGGAAGCGCGGCGACCGCTTTAGCCACATCATCAAACCGCCCGTACTTGGCTGTGGGGATATCGTGTCTGAGCATGAACTCTTTTGAATAGGCCTTGCTGCCTTCAAGCCTTGCAGCCTTCTTGTGGGGGCCAAACGCCTTGATGCCCTTGTCGTTTAATCTGTCTACGATTCCCATACAAAGGGGATCTTCAGGTCCCACCACGACAAACTCGATATTTTCATCCACTGCGAAATCGACAAGTCTGTCGATGTCGGTCGCCCCGATATCCACACACTCGGCAATTTCTGCGATTCCAGGATTACCCGGTGCCGCATACAGCTTAGTCAGCTTCTCACTTTGAGCAAGTTTCCATGCAAGCGCATGCTCTCTTGCGCCACCGCCTATCAATAGTACTCTCACACCATCGTCCTCCATTTATATCGTCTCATCCGCATACCCTTTACACGTCGGATTGTTTATGGAATAATAGAAACCCGGACTATTTAAAATAATCCGGGCGAGGTAGAAGTTGGGTAGACTCCTACCTCTATCCGCAAGAAAATCCTGCGGACCACAAGCGCAGATGTGAGGGTTAATCGACAAAGAGGTAACTTTTTAAGTTAACTCACACCTGCGCGAATGTGCAGTGCGAACGTTTCGGGCGTTCGCACTTTTTTTTAATGCTTAAAATGTCTCATTCCGGTGAAGACCATGGCGATTCCATAGGCATTCGCCTTATCGATCGAATCCTGATCTTTCATCGATCCTCCAGGTTGGATGATGGCGGTGACACCCGCTTTTGCAGCAGCCTCCACGACATCTTCAAACGGGAAGAAAGCATCCGATGCTAGTACAGATCCTCTTGTTTCCACTTCGGATTGTCTGATCGCGTTTTCAGTCGGCCAGATCCTGTTGACTTGGCCAGGTCCAAGACCCACTGTCTGCAGTCCTTTCGCAAGTACGATACCGTTTGATTTCACGTGTTTTACAACTTTATATGCGAAAATCAGGTCCGCCATTTCTTTTTCTGTTGGTAATCTATCGGTTACTGTTTTAAGCTCTGTGTAAAGTTCAGTGTTTTCATCTTGAATCAATACGCCATCACTAAGACGTTTGACATCATAAGTAGGAACCACCTTCGCAACATCCAGAACCAGCAGTCTGATGTTCTTTTTTTGTGTTAAGATAGCAAGCGCCTCTTCATCAAAGCTTGGAGCGATGACGATTTCTAAAAAGATCTGATGTAACTTTTCGGCAGTTTCCACGTTTACTTCACGGTTGAATGCCACAATTCCGCCAAAGATCGACTTAGGATCACAGTCATGGGCTCTAGTATAGGCTTCGAACACGTCTCGACCGACGCCTACTCCGCATGGATTGGCATGTTTCACTGCGACACATGCTGTTTCTTCAAATTCCCTCACACAGTTGATCGCAGCTTGTGCATCGTTCAGGTTATTGAACGAAAGCTGTTTTCCGTGAAGCTGCTGGGCACCTGCAAGTCCAATCGTAAGCGGCAGCGCATCTTTGTAGAATACCGCCTTCTGGTGCGGATTCTCACCATATCTAAGGTCTGACGCCTTATCAAACGCCATCGTCAGTTTTTCAGGATACTGGTTCGCGCCTTCTATGTTTCTTCTTAGGTGGTCGCTGATCATCGCATCATAATGTGCGGTGTGCTCAAATACTTTCAGTGCGAGCAGTTGCTTTTGATTGAAGGAAATATCCTCTTTTTCAAGACCTTCTACGATCCAGGCATAGTCCGCCGGATCAACCGCAACGATTACATCTTTATGGTTTTTCGCTGCAGATCTTAACATGGTAGGACCGCCGATATCGATGTTTTCAATCGCGTCCTCCATCGTGCATTCCGGTTTTGACACGGTTTCTCTGAATGGGTACAGATTGATGGCGACAACATCGATCGTAGCGATGCCAAACTCATCGAGTGTGGCCATATGCTCTTTGTTCTCTCTCATCGCAAGAATCCCTGCATGAACGACAGGATGCAGTGTTTTCACTCTTCCATCCAGACATTCCGGAAACCCTGTGATTTCGGTGATGCCTGTGACAGCAATCCCCTTGTCTTTCAAAAGTTTTAGCGTACCGCCAGTCGATACGACTTCAAAACCCAATCGAACCAGGTTTGCAGCAAATTCCACAACACCTGTCTTATCAAACACACTAATCAGAGCCCGCTTTTTCATTACTTTCCTCCACAAAACACAACGATCGTCCCAACGTTAACTTATTTCTTTATAAAGACTCTTTCACCATCAAAGATCACTTCGCCTTTTATCACTGCATCTACGGCTCTTGGTAAAATTCGATGTTCTATCTCAAGTACTTTTTTCTGAATCGTCTCGGGCGTGTCTTTCAGACTCACAGGGCAGCACTCCTGAATCAGGATGGCACCCGTATCGATGCCGCCATCCACAAAGTGGACGGTGGCGCCTGTTAGTTTCACACCGCTCTTGTAAACCGCCTCATGCACGTGCATGCCGTAGTATCCCTTGCCGCAAAATGAAGGAATAAGGGCAGGATGGATATTGAGAATCCTACCTGCATACGCCTTTGTTATTTCTGGGGTCAGGATAGCCAGGTAACCTGCAAGCACGATCAGGTCTATCTTCCTATCTTTTAAAAGTCCCAACACATCCGCATTGTATGCTTCAGTCGTGCTAAAATCCTTCACTCGTTTGACCACATGGTGTATCTGATGGCTTTTAGCCCGTTCAAAAGCATAAAGACCAGGCTTTGAACCTACGACAAGATCGATACTGCCGTTTTCGATTTCGCCGCTTAAGGTGGCGTCGATAAGGCTCTGCAAATTGCTGCCAGAACCCGATACGAAAACAGCAATCCTTTTTATCATAGGATCACACCTTCAGAACCATTTACAATCGATCCCAGTGTAATGCCATGAACGCCTTCTGATTCAAGGGTTTTCAGAGTTTTTTCCACATCTTCCTTTGCAATCACGAGTACAAATCCTACCCCCATGTTGAAGGTGTTGAACATATCCGTATCTTCAAGGTTGCCATACTTCTTGAGCGCCTTAAAGAGTTTTGGTACTTCCCATGAGCTTCTGTCGATTTTAGCGCTGACTCCAGCAGGTAATGTTCTTGGAATATTCTCGATGAATCCACCACCTGTGATATGGGCGGCACCCTTTACAGTCACCGTATTGATTACTTTAAGCACAGGTTTCACATAAATTCTTGTAGGAGTGATCAGTGCTTCTTTCACTGTCATGCCTGTATCGGCAAGTTGATCCTCAAGCGTCAATCCTGCAACATCAAAGATCAGCTTTCTAACTAGTGAGTAACCGTTTGAGTGGATTCCTGAAGATGGCAGTCCGATAATCACATCACCCTCTACAATCGTTGAGCCGTCGATGATTTTCTTCTTATCGACCATACCCACCGTGAAGCCTGCCATATCGTATTCGCCATCCGCGTAAAAGCCCGGCATTTCGGCAGTTTCACCACCGACAAGCGCACAACCCGCAAGCCTGCATCCATCAGCGATTCCTTTGACCAGTGCGGCGGCTTTTTCAGCCTTTAAGGCACCTGTCGCAAGGTAATCCAAGAAGAACAGGGGCGTAGCGCCCTGACAGAGAACATCGTTCACGCACATGGCGACAAGGTCCTGCCCGACAGTATCGTGTATATCCGTCATAAATGCGATTTTAAGTTTTGTTCCAACTCCGTCGGTTCCTGATACGAGTACCGGTTCTTCCATGCCTTTCATAGGTAATTGGAACAGACCGCCGAAGCTTCCGATGCCTGTGAGCACGTTTTCGTTGAAAGTGCTCTTCACATGTTCCTTCATTTGCTCAACGGCTTTATAGCCTTCTTCAATATTCACTCCGGCGTCTTTATACGTGATTTTTTCAGACATAGTTTAAACTCCTTAGTTCTTCTCGAACACAAATTTATTACCGATGGCAGGTACGGACATCGGGTAATCTCCGTTGAAACAAGCCGTACAAAGCGTGCTGTAATCAGCACCGATCGATTCCACAAGCCCTTCTATGCTAAGGTAGCCAAGCGAATCGGCGTGGATCATGTCTCTGATCTCTTCTACCGTATGTGTCGCACCGACAAGCTGTTTCTTGCTTGGCGTGTCGATACCGAAATAGCAGCTGTGGGCTACAGGTGGTGAGCTCACGCGTACGTGGACTTCCTTGGCGCCTGCGCTCTTAAGCATGTCGACGATACGTCTGCTTGTCGTACCGCGCACGATTGAATCGTCGATCATGATGATGCGCTTCCCTACTATGTTGTCTGTAAGTACGTTTAGTTTCAGTCTTACAGCTAGTTCTCTTGATTTTTGATCCGGTTGGATAAAGGTTCTACCCATGTATTTGTTTTTGATCAGACCTACACCATATGGGATACCTGATTCTTCTGCATAACCGATAGCTGCTGCGATGCCTGAATCGGGCACTGCGATCACAAGGTCTGCGTCCACAGGATGCTGTTTGGCAAGCGAGCGGCCCGCGTTTCTTCTTGCGATATAGACGCTCTGTCCATCCATGATGGAATCGGGTCTGGCGAAGTAGACATACTCAAAGGCGCAAACCGCCTTGCGTTTTGACATGCAAACGGTATGGCTATCCACACCGTTTTCGTCGATAATGACCATTTCACCCTTGTTGATGTCCCTTACAAACTTGGCACCTACAACGTCAAGTGCGACACTTTCTGATGCGAGTACATAGCCGCCGTCGTCGAACTGACCTAGGCAAAGAGGACGAAGGCCATGTGGATCCCTAACTCCTACCAGTTTGTCTTCACAAGTGATCACAAGCGCGTATGCGCCTTCGATTTTTTCAAGCGCTTTGACGATGCTGTCCTTGTAGCCGAGGCTATAGTGACGTGCGATCAGGTTGGCGATAACCTCAGAGTCGATAGAAGTAGTGAAGATCGAACCCTCATCTTCAAGGTCTTCTCTGATTTTTGTGGCATTCACTAGGTTTCCGTTGTGTGCTAGTGCGATCGAACCGCCCTTATATTGCACTACAAGCGGCTGAGCGTTTGCAACATAGCTTTCACCCGTCGTCGAGTATCTCACGTGGCCTATACCGATATCACCAGTGCCTATTCTTTCTAGGACCTTGTCGTTGAAGACTTCCTGTACTAGTCCCATCTCTTTGTAATAGCTTGCTTTTCCGTTTCGACTTACCGATATTCCCGCACTCTCTTGACCGCGGTGTTGTAGGGCAACAAGACCAAAGCAGAGCATTTGTGATAAATGCTCCGCTCCTGATTTATAGATGCCGATGACCCCACATTCTTCTTTTAGCTTATCATCGAATATATGCATCATAACCTCCGTTACAGTCTGTTAAGAACTTCTTGGTATACTGCTTCCACATCGCCCATGTCTCTTCTGAAACGGTCTTTATCCAGTTTTTTATTGGTTTCAACGTCCCAGAGTCTGCACGTATCCGGTGAAATTTCATCGGCAAGAATAACCTCACCCTTATAAACTCCGAACTCAAGTTTGAAGTCGATCAGTTTCATTCCTCTTTCAAGGAAAAAGGCTTTCAAGATTTCGTTGATCTGGTGTGTATATTTTTTAATTGTCGCAATTTGCTCAGCTGTTGCAAGCTCCATTGCGATCGCATGGTCGTCATTGATTAAAGGATCGCCGTAAGCGTCATTCTTATAGCTGAACTCAAGGATCGTGTGTTTGATCTCAGTACCTTCTTCGATACCTACACGCTTTGCCATAGAACCTGCGATCACGTTTCTGATGATCACTTCAAGTGGAAGGATTTCAACTGCTTTGACGAGTTGCTCATTGTCGCTGACAAGTTCAATCAAATGGTTTGGAATTCCCTTTTCAGCAAGCATTTTAAAAATCAGCGCGGACATCTTGTTGTTTACAACGCCTTTACCCACAATCATACCTTTTTTTTCACCGTTGAAAGCCGTCGCATCATCTTTGTATTCTACCAAGTAAACATCCGCATCATCTGTTTTATAAACTCTCTTTGCTTTACCTTCATATAGCATTTCTAGCTTTTGCATGATAGATCCTCCTATGCCTTTAGCATTTCTTGAACTTTTGCGTTCTTTGCGTGTACTTCATCAGCCATTTGTTTTTTGAATGCTTTAAAAGCCACTCTAAGTTCAGGGTACTTAAGTGAAAGAATTTGAACCGCAAGCAGACCTGCGTTTTGAGATCCGTTGATAGCGACTGTCGCCACAGGGACCCCGCTAGGCATTTGAACCATTGAAAGCAGTGAATCCAAACCATCCATTGTTGAAGACTTGATCGGAAGCCCGATAACAGGCAATGAGGATACGCCTGCGATAACACCTGCAAGGTGAGCCGCTTTACCTGCACAGCCGATAAAGAGTTCTATACCTTCATCTTCTGCATTCATAACAAATTCGACCGCCTCATGCGGTGTTCTATGTGCTGAAAGTACTCGCACAACCGATTCGACACCAAATTTGCTTAATTCGTCAATCGCACCTTTTACAACACTGTAATCTGAATCAGAACCCATCAAAATTGCTACTTTCATATGCTTACCTCTTTCTTTCTTCCCGTTAATATCATCTTACCAAAGCTCTACTTTTCTTTCAATACAAATACGAATTATTAAGTTGTTTTAATAAATCAATGTTCGTTATATGACGAACATTATTTAAAATACTTGACACCTGACGCGAAAATGTCCATATCGAAGTCGCCAGGAATATTCTGATAAAGTCCTTTTCCGAATCTTTCGGTGTGACCCATTTTTCCAAATACTCGACCGTCAGGACTCACTGCACCTTCAATGCCATAAACAGATCCGTTTGGATTGAACTGACCGTCCATCGTCACATCACCATTGAGGTCAACGTACTGCGTGATGATCTGACCGTTTTCAATCAGTCTTCTTAACGCGTCACCTTCTGCTACAAATCGACCTTCGCCGTGTGACACAGCGACATTGTACTCAGCGCCCACAGGCGTGGTAGTAAGCCATGGTGAATTGTTCGATGCTACCTTCACCCTTGAAATCGTCGATACGTGGCGTGCTATCTTGTTGTAGGTCAGAGTAGGATCGTGCTTATCAAGCGATCTGATCTCGCCATGGGTGATAAGACCGAGTTTTACCAGTGCCTGGAATCCGTTGCAGATACCGAGCATCAGACCGTCTTTTTCTTTTAACAGTTTCATGACTGCTTCTGTCACTGCAGGATTTCTGAAGGCAGTTGCAATGAACTTGGCAGAACCGTCCGGTTCATCACCAGCGCTGAATCCGCCAGGTAGCGCGATCATCTGCGAGCTTTCGATCCCTTTGACCATCGCAGCGATCGATTCTTCTATATTGCCCGCTCCGATGTTTCTGAATACTTGAATCTCAGCTTCAGCACCGTTTAGCTCAAAGGCTCTTGCCATGTCGTATTCACAGTTGGTGCCAGGGAATACCGGAATATAAACCTTCGGTTTAGCGATTTTGATGGCTGATGTGAACACTTTCTTTGTTTCAAAGCTCAAGGATTTAACTTCACCATCCGCTGTCTCAGCACTTGGGAAGATCGTTTCAAGTCCTTTTGTATAATCAGATCTCAATGCTTCTAGGGTTGTTTTTTCGCTTCCGATAGAAACAAGGCTGTCTTCTCTTGTAAGGGCGACCGGTAAATGTGGTACCGATAAAAGGCTGCCCGGTTTAACTTCAAGTACCATGCCACCGATCCAAGGTGTCGATAGCGTATCTATCGAACCGACTTCCACATCGAACCCGATGCCGTTACCCATCGCCATCACAGTCATCGCTGTAAGCATACCGCCTTGACCGATCGTTTTGGCTGAAAGGACGTCACCGCTTCTCATATGTTTGTTGATTGCTTCAAAGTCCTTCTTCAGTGATTCAAGGTTCAAGGTGAAATCCTTATTGTAAGGTGGCATGTATGCGACAAGCATATTGCCCGCACCTTTTAGTTCCGGTGAAATCACCTCATCCACTTCGCCGTGATTCACAGCAAAGGAGATCAGCGTCGGAGGTACGTCGATATCCTTAAAGGTACCTGACATACTGTCCTTGCCGCCGATCGCTGGTATTCTCATCGCATCTTGTACGGCAAAAGCCCCAAGAAGCGCACTAAATGGTTTACCCCATTTTGCCGGGTTCTCCCCTAGTTTTTCAAAATATTCCTGGAACGACAGCCTAGTCTTGTTCACGTCGAATCCTAAAGCGACTAATTTCGCAAGAGACTCCACTACAGCGTAGTAAGCGCCGTGGAAAGGACTCCAAGAAGCAAGATCCGGATGGAAGCCATAGGTCATCGCAGAACAGGTCGTCGTCTCTTTGCCAAGCACAGGGATTTTAGCGACCATACCGTCAACAGGAGTCAACTGATGTTTACCACCAAGCGGCATCAGTACCGTTCCTGCTCCAATCGTCGAGTCGAACATTTCCTGAAGCCCCTTTTGCGAGGTGATATTAAGTGAGCTCAACTTGGCTTTAAGTTGCCATACCACAGACTCATCATCTGTCATTGACGGTTTGAAGAAAGTTTCCAAGGCGTCATAAGCCTTGACTTCAACAGCTTGAGTCTGTCTTACTCCATTGGTATCGAGGAACTCCCTTTTAACATCGAAGATCGTCTGATCCTTCCAAAACATTCTCAATCGACCTGAATCCGTGATGTCGGCGACAACCACCGCTTCCACGTTTTCTTTCGCAGATAGATGCAGGAATTTATCTACATCTTCTTTTTCTACCACTACCGCCATACGTTCCTGCGATTCCGAAATTGCAAGTTCGGTGCCGTCGAGTCCGTCGTATTTTTTTGGAACCCTATCCAAGTGGATATCTATCGAGTCTGCGATCTCACCTATGGCGACAGATACTCCGCCTGCGCCAAAGTCGTTACAACGTTTGATCAGTCTCGTCAGCTCTTTATTTCTAAATAGTCTTTGAATTTTTCTCTCCGTCGGTGGATTGCCCTTTTGTACTTCTGCTCCGCATGCGAGGATCGAATCCTCCGTATGCTCTTTAGAAGAACCTGTGGCTCCGCCACAACCGTCTCTACCCGTTCTACCGCCGACCAGAATGACGATATCGCCAGGCATCGGAGTTTCTCTACGGACAAAATCCTTAGGGCAGGCCGCGATAACCGCACCCACTTCCATACGTTTTGCCACATAGTTCGGATGATATACTTCTGCAACCTGTCCTGTTGCAAGACCTATCTGATTGCCGTAAGATGAATAACCTCTAGCGGCCTCTTTCGTAATTTTCTTTTGAGGAAGCTTTCCTGCAAGCGTCTCACTCAAAGGCGTGCGTGGATCGGCAGCACCTGTGACCCTCATCGCCTGATAGACGTAGGCTCTACCTGAAAGCGGATCCCTGATAGCCCCACCAAGGCAAGTCGCCGCTCCACCGAAAGGCTCGATTTCAGTCGGGTGGTTGTGTGTCTCGTTCTTATACATGAGGAGCCATTCTTCCGTGCCCTCAGAAGTATTGACGGGAATCTCAATGCTGCAGGCGTTGATTTCTTCCGATTCATCCAGGTTATCAAGATCGCCTGTCCTTTTAGCGTCTTTCATCGCAATCACTGCAAGGTCCATCAAGGTGACAGGACGGTCCGTTTGACCGTAGACAGCAGTTCTTACTTCAAGGTATCTGTCATAGGCCTCTTTTACTGGTAATAGCGACGGATCCTCGTCAAAAGCGATCTCGTCGATCGCAGTCATAAATGTCGTATGTCTGCAGTGGTCCGACCAGTAGGTGTCGATCGCCTTAAGCTCAGTGATCGTCGGATTTCTCTTTTCGGTGTTGATATAGTACTCTTGTATATGCATCAGATCATCCAGCGTCATCGCAAAACCCATCGTGTAGCTGAACTGTTTCATCTCACCTAAGGTGAACGTCGTAAATCCGTCAATCGATTCCACCTTGTGAGGTACTTCAAAGTCCATCACAATCGACTTTGGTATCTCAAGAATGGCTTCTCTGGAATCAACCGGGTTGATCATGTAATTCACAATCGCTTTTTTTGTATCCTCGTCAAACTGCCCGTCAAGCATGTATAACTTGAATGATCTGACTGCCGGTCTTACAGAACCGCTTAAGATCTGGATACATTCCGCCGCAGAATCCGCTCTCTGATCGAACTGGCCTGGCAAGTATTCGACACCAAAGTAGAAATCGGCATTTTTGTAATCAAAGCTTTCATCGTATACCGTATCCACATTCGTCTCAGATAAAATGTTTAAAGTGGCTTCACGCATCAAAGCCTCATCGATACCTTCAACGTCATAGACGTTGATCACACGCATCTTTTTCAGTCCGTCAAGGCCTAGACCTTCTTTTAAACTCTTGACCAAGTGGTCTGCTTCCACATCAAATCCTGCTTGTTTCTCGACATAAACTCTAGCAATCATTTAAACACCTCTCACCTTATCTATTCACTATAGATGCAACCGCATCAAATCTTCACAGCTTGATTTTATCACAGGATGATCTATAATAAATATTAATATTACTCATGTATTTATTAAGGAGGCTTATAGATGAATGTGACACTTGATTATTACAGGATCTTCTATGAAATCGTTAAAGCCGGCAGTTTTTCAAAAGCCGCAAAAGTCTTATTCGTCTCTCAGTCAAGCGTCAGCCAGTCGCTGGCAAAACTTGAGGAAGCGCTTGGTCTGACACTTATTGAAAGAACCACCAAGAGCATGAAGCTCACAAGCGCGGGAGAACTGCTTTATGCCGATGTCACAGAAGTAATCGAGCGCATCAACCATAGTGAAAAGCGAATGGCCAAGCTTGTGCGCATGGATGAGGGCTCGATCAGTATCGGGGTGTCCGATACGATCTGCAGGTACTTTCTGATGCCCTACTTAAGCCGTTATAAAAAAGCCTATCCGAATATCCATATCACCCTTTCAAACCGACCCTCGGCGGTTTCTGTCCAAGCGCTAAGAGGCGGCGAAATCGATCTGGCCGTTGTCAATGTCCTTCCAAACATGAAGGGACCTGACACCGACATCATCGAACTGAAATCCTTTGATGAGGTGCTCATAACTAGAGTCGACAGCGCTATCGACGAGCTGACCACACTTGAGGAGCTCATAGACTATCCCTTTATCAGTCTAGAAAAAGGGGCGACCACAAGGGACTATACCGAAATGATATTCGCAGCACATGGACTTGAGTTCAAACCGGAGATAGAGCTAAGCAGCCTAGATCTGATCTTTGATTTTGTAAAAGCTGGCTTCGGTATCGGAGTGGTTCCCGAGTATGCCCTTGAGGCGCATCAGGACATCAAAGTCGTAAAGCTTCCACTAGACGGCACCTTGAGCTCTAAAACCCCATCCGAAGCCCAAGCTAAAAAAAGACAGATCGGTGTCGTCACGTCCTCCAAGCTTCCGCAAAACATCGCGACTAAACAGTTCATTAAAGATTTATTGGGTAAAGACTAAGAAACTGATGCTACATGTGTGTTTTTTTGATAAACTGTTAAGGAATCATCACACCAATCCAAGGAGGATACCAAGCATGTCCTATCAGCCTAAGTACACCGATCCACTGATCGATCAGCTTTACAAAGCTATTCTAACCCTAGAAACAAAAGAGGACTGCGAACGGTTCTTCGACGACATCTGTACGATCAGCGAAGTCCAGTCCTTGTCCCAGCGCCTTAAGGTGGCTGAGCTCCTGGATAATCAGGAGACTTATTCGCATATCGAGGACGTCACTGGAGCGTCGACCGCTACAATCAGTAGAATAAGTAAGTGTTTACAGTCGCAAACAGGCGGGTATAAACTCATCCTTGAACGACTCAAGGCAAAACAGAAGTAGAAAGTTAAAACACTTGCTGTTATAATAAAGTATCCGAAATTTTAGAATATTAAACATGTTATCGTGTGAACCTGTTGCATGGTACTGAGGAGGAGCTAGTATGTTTAAGGGCAAAAAAAAGAAAGCGACAGCACCTGTAATCGATGGTGCTTCAATAAGCGAAGCAGCTGATGAGAAGAAGAAGAAGGTAAAAAAGACGAAAAAGACCCCAAAAGCGAAGAAAGAAAAAGCTGTAAGGTCCGACAAACCGTCCAAGCGTTCTAAAAAATCGAAATCCGTTAAAAATGAAGGTCCAGGCAGTAGCCTCTCCTTTAAGAACTGGAAAATCGGGACTAAAATCATCGTTGCATTCATTCTTGTCCTTATCGCAGTTATCTATATCGTACTTCGCGGCTATACCCTCATCTCTTCGATAAAGGATGATGATATTCCGCTGATTCAATCTCAGATGCAACTCAATCAGATCGTCAAGGACATGAACTCCACCCAAAAGGACTTCTTGCTTGTAGATTCTAAGAATCCGCAGTTCTTCAAGGACGACACCAACAACGATGACTTCACCTTGAATTCGACACCTCGAACAATCCAGTTCTATGCCCTGCTGGAGCAGGCAAATAAAAAGTTCGAAATCATGCTCGGCACAGATTTAGTCAAGCGTAACCTCAGCATCAAAGATAAGATCAAAGATGTCCAGCGCAATCTGGACGATTACAACTATTACTTCGATCAGATGCACTTCAACACACAACTCAAGGGTTTTGGTGATGCAGGACTGATCGGTGACACAACTAAGCTTAAGAATGATTTGAAATCGAAGCTGATCGTCTTCTCTTCAGATCAGGCGGTCCAAAAAATGCTTTCCGAAGTGGACTCGGCATATGTCAACTATCTCTATACGATGGACATCCAGTACTTCAACCAAATCAAAGGTGTCTTTACCACGCTAAACCAAAAGGTCATTCAAAGTGACAAACCGGATAGCTTCAAAGACGGTTACAGTGAAATGAACAGTGAGTTCATCACATCATTCGAGGCGCTGATCGCACTGAACGATAAAATTGGTAAAACAGACTCAGAAGGAATCTACGGAGATATGAACGCAGCACTGAATAGAGTGCTTGTATCCTCTGAAGAACTCAATCAATTGTTTGAAGAGAAGATCATGGGTCAAATCAGTTCCATGGTGACAAGTGTGGCGATCATTGTCGGTATCATGCTCGTTATCGTCATCATCTTCGCCATCATCATCTCGCGTATCATCTCGCAACCGGTTAAAAACCTTAACGTGATGCTTAAGGATATCTCTGAAGGTGAAGGAGACCTCACTAAAATGCTCGAAGTCAAGACGAAAGAAGAGCTTGGCTTACTGGCTACCCTATTCAATAACTTTGTCACTAAAATCAGAGACGTCGTCATTAAAGTTAAATCAAGTGTGACTACGCTAACGACTTATACAGAAGAGATCTACGGTGCTATCGAACAAGCCAACGACAGTATCGAGAATATGAACATCGAAGTACAGGCGATGGTCGACGGGCTACAGAACAACGCAAGCGTAGTTCAGGAAACAACAGCAAGCATTCAGGAACTTTCAAGCAGTGCGGCGATGATCGCAAAAGAAGCCCACGCTGTGGCAAATGACTCGACAGAAGTTTTAGAAGCTTCCAAGCAGGGTGCCCAAAAGCTCAACCATGTAGTCAAGAGCATCGAACAGGTGAAAGAATCTTCGGAATCGATGGCAAATGTGATTTCAACACTTAAATTATCCTCACAAGAAATCGTAGGTATCGTAAGTATCATCAACGCCATCGCGGAGCAGACATCGCTTCTCGCACTCAACGCTTCTATAGAAGCTGCAAGAGCCGGAGAGCACGGTCGTGGATTCTCAGTTGTCGCCGAGGAAGTCAGAAAGCTCGCAGAACAGTCCAAAGGTTCGGCATTCGAGATCAACGGTATCATCAAGCAGATTTCAAAAGATATCGATGGCGCCAACGAAACGATGATTACAGAACAAACCTACGTAACAGAAAGTGTGAAACAGGTTTATGAAACAAATATGAGCTTCACGCAAATTCTTGAACTGATCCAGGCGATCGACGACAAGCTCAATACGATTTCAGATGGAGCTACACAGCAATCCGAAATCTCTGATGATATGGCTAAAGCGATCGACGAGTTGTCGGATATCATGCAGACCAACGCGACATCCGCTGAAAGAATCGGCGAGAGCGTTGAAATGCAAGTTGCCACCTTCGAAGAAATCGGTGCCAGCATATCAGAACTTAAGACGATGGCCCAGATCCTTGAAACAGAAACAAATAGGTTTAAAGTCGACTAAAGCAAAATGCCGCTCAATTGAGCGGCATTTTTTTATACACTATTATACGATTCCAGACATTTTTGTGACTTCAACGCCCGCTTTTTCCCATTCCTTGATGATCATATTAAGCCCGATCGAATCGCTGGACATGTGGCCTGCTACAATCACATTGCCAATCCCCTGCTCCTCGACCGCTTTCTTCACATCGCCAGGCACATGCATGCATATGATGGTTCCTACACCTGCTTCGAAATAAGATTTGAATACTTCGGCTCCACCGTTGGTTCCACCAGCCATGAGTACGGCGATCTTTCCAGCGTAATCACCAGCTCCACCCACTCTGATCACAGGCTTTGCAAGACTTTTCTGATACTCTTCGATTTCGTTTAAGGCATCGCAGATGTCCTGAAGTGTCGTCTTGGGTTGCTTTTCGAACTTGGTGTCCAGATATTCCTGTACAAAGTTTTCAGTCAGGATATCCGCTGGCAAGTGGATGTTCATATAAGGCATGTTCATCAGTCTTGCAGCTGAACTTGTGCGGTCGTAGTTTCCTACATGAGATCCTAAATCCACATCCGCCACTTTTTTGCGTAGCTTCTTCTGCGCCTTGTTGATCGGCACACCGAACTCCACCATCTTATCGATCTGTACATTCATCACCTTGTGAAAGTCCATCGAACCCGAATCAGCTTTAGGATGGTGCGATACGACGCAGTCGTATCCGAGCTTCTCAGCAAGTAATAGTTCCGGCGTATCCATGTCGATACCTATCAACACTTTTTCGATTCCTTCACCCGCTACGGAAATAACCGTATCATGCGGTTCTTTTTCAAGTCCTGCAAGAGCAAGGGCTATATCCATTAATCTTCTAGTTGTCATTTAAAAATCCTCCTGCCATTATCATAACATTTTGAGTGGCGAAATAAAACCCACCTCTATGGAGATGGGTTAAACTTTTCTTATTTTACGGTTCCAATAACAGTATTTGAGATGTCCTTTTGACCGTCTTCATAGAGCGTTGTGATCGCAAAGTAGTAGTCACCTGCTTCAAAGGAGTCGAATCCGTTGTTATAGCCTGCTCCTACAGGTATCTCCACCCTACTTGTTCCAATGTTGGTGATATACTTGTAATAGCCGTTGTCAGGATAGGCAGGTGTGTCGTCTGTTTTTGACGCCACGACTTTATAGCCTCTAAAGTCTCCCCTCTTCGATGGGGTCCATTCCAGAACCAACTTACCGTCGCTTTCAAACGCTTTAAGTACAATCGTGTCCTTCACGATTACGAGTTCATCGCCCGGCACGGTTGCTTTGATAGCATTACTAGTCACTTTGGAGCCATCCTTCATCACAGCCGTGATTGCAAAGTAGTAGCTTTCTCCCGCACTGAATTTCCCGATGTCCCCACCGTTATAACTCATGCCTGACATGATTTTTATATCGTTGTCGTCGCTGTCAGACATGTAGGTCTGATAACCGTTATCCGGATACATGGGTGTGCTATCCGATTTTGATGCCACCACTTTGTAGTATTTAAGTTGATCTTGGGGTACCTTGGTCCATTCAAATTTCAGATAGTCGTCATCCGAAACAAGTGTGAGTTTCAAATCATAAACCCTTGTCACAGGTTCTGTGACTTCCGGTTCGCTTGATCCTGGGTAAGTCAGTCTGACTGAATTTCCAGCTACTTTCTTATCTTCATAAATGGCTGTCACGCTAAAGTAATACTCCTCACCAGATTCGAAGGATCCGAAATCACCGCTGTTATAGCTTTTACCATCTATCAGATAAGTACGCAGGCCTGTGTCTCTCAAGTAAGTATAATATCCGCTCTCCGGATATCTAGGATTCGAATTGTTTTTTGAAGCCACTATCTTAAAACCTTGAATTCCTTCAAGATCAGAAATGGACCACTGGAGTAATATGCCGTTCTCATTTACAGAGCCTTTGACGACAAAGTTGCCTGAGTCATCTAAAATCACTTTCTCCTCTGTTGGAAGAATGATCTTCTCTTCTACGATCACGTTAAGTAAAAGTTTCGCAGCTTCCGCTCTGGTAAGCTCACCAAGCGGTTTAAATGTCTTTACGCCGTCCTTTTCATAGCCCTTGATCAGATTGTTTGAAATAGCGGTTGCGACATGGGCTCTAAGCTGAGTCGAAATGCTTGATTTGTCCGTATAGGTGTTAAGCGGTTCAGTCGATGTAAGTGGTAGTTTAAGCGCGTTTACAAGAGCGACAGCCATATCCTCACGAAGCGCAGGTTCGTCCGGCTTGTACTTAATGCCGTTCAAGGCCTGATAGCCTGTAAGATACTGCTTTGCCGCTTCAAGGTAGGGAACCACCCAGTGCGAATCATCCACATCAACAAAAGACGACTTGGAATTCTCATCGATAGGTAGGTTGAGTGCCTTGACCATGAGTTTTGCAAACTCGGCACGGCTGACCTTAGCCTCCGGTCTGAACGTTCCATCTGGATAACCCGACAGCACATTGTTCTCCACCATCTGCTTGATGGCGTCATAAGCCCAATGATCCTTTGAAAGATCATTAAAAATGCTCTGACTCTCGGTGCCGTCTGCAAAACTGACAGACAAGGACAGGATGAGCATCATTGATAAAAACAAACTCAAAATCCGTTTCATTAGTGTTCCTCCTTTTGTAAATTGCTATTATTATAGTACCACTTATTAATGCCCAGTATAGCATGTAATGGTTTTTTAATACTATGGACCTTATTACTTAACAACTGGGCCAAAAGCCTTATTTTGCGTAAAAAAATGCTGTAACACCGGCTCGGCATTACAGCAGCAATCTATCGCTTATTCCTCTAGCTCTTCCACAAGTGTCGGTACTTCTTCCTTAGGGGTCGGTGCTTCCACTTTCTTTGTACCAAGGTAGCCTGGCAGATCGAGTCCGGCCATATCGAAGATCTCATTTAGCGGCGGAACCGACTTCATCATACCCGATACGAACTTAGCTGTATTGGTCTTTCCGTCATCTCCGCCTAGATTGTCCCAGACAGTGACTTTATCGATTTTTATATTCTTAATCGCTTCCACTTGCTTTTCAATGAGTTCTGGAAGCTTGTCTACGATCATCAGCTTCATGGCATCTTCCGCACCGCCTGCAGCTTCAACAAGCTTCTTGAAGCCTTCCGCCTGTTTTACAAGCATTTCGTTGAGACCCTTTGCTTGGGCTTCGAGCTTCATGTAGATGGCATCCGCCTCACCTTTGGCATGACGTCTAGTACGTTCAGCCTCGGCTTCTGCTTGGATTTCCATTCTGCGTTTATCGATCTCAGCCTGAACGATTTCGTCCGCTTCTTTGGTCGCAAGTTCTTTTTCGGCACGAGCGATTTCAGCTGCCTTTTGAGCGGCATAGGACTCTTCAAGCGCCTTGGCCTGCTGGATTTTTTCTGCTGTGACCGCTCGCTTATTCGCGATAGCTTCCATTTCTCTTCTTGTCGCATCGGATTCAGCCACTTTGATTTTTGCAGCATTCTCACCTTCAGTTGCAATCGCATTCGCATCCGATACCTTGACACGCTGGTCCATCACAGCATTCGCTTCACCGATCAGACCGTCCCTGTTCTTTTGAGACACAGAGATTTTAGCGTCATTGACAGCCTTTGCGGCGGCTTCCTTACCAAGCGCGTCGATATAGCCTGATTCATCACTGATATCTGTTATATTCACGTTGATCAGTCTCAAACCGATCTTCTTCAGTTCAGATTCCACATTTCGCGACACTTCTTCTAAAAACTTATCCCTATCCGTGTTGATTTCCTCGATATCCATCGTTGCAACCACAAGTCTGAGTTGACCGAAGATGATATCCTTTGCAAGCTCCTGAATTTCCTCGTTCTTTAGGGCAAGAAGACGTTCCGCCGCATTTTGCATGACCTCTGGTTCCGTGCTGATTCCGACAGTGAAACGCGATGGTACATCGATTCTGATGTTCTGCTTCGATAACGCATTCTGCAGATTCACTTCAATCGACATCGGCGTAAGATCCAAAAATCGATACGCCTGGAACACCGGCCAAACCAGAGTCGCCCCACCATGTATGCATTTGGCGCTGTTGGTACCGCTGTCTGTGGAGCCTACCATACCGTATTTTACAAGTATCTTATCGGATGGACATTTCTTATACCTTGATAAGATCGCGATGATGAGTCCAAAGATAAAGATTATGGCCAATGATGAAAAAGCCAAGCCTGATATGTTACCCATTCCTATCATGAATTCCTCCTAAAGTTCTTACATCAGTCAAAATAAAACTTTGTTACGACTAATTTTGAATTATCAAGTATGTCGACCACCTTGACTTGTGTTCCTGTCTTAATGCCGTCCACATCATCGGTGACCGCCTCAAGTTCACGAAGCGCGCCCTGTACTTTGATGAGCACTTTTCCTGTCGCCTCCCGATTTGCGGGTATGCGGATATACACTTCGCCGATATGGGATTGCGCATTCTTGATGTTGAGCGTCCCGCTTCGCTGCATTTTGCTGATCAGATAGAAGGTCCCCATCGAGATACCCATAAAGACCACACCGATAAAGAACGACATCACCACCGTAAAAAGTTTATTCACCCCACTACTTAAGAGCCATAGTCCGCTCCAACCGAAAAAGGTGAAAAATGCGATGAGATTCCTTATTGTGAACAAACTCAGCCCAGAACCTCCGATAACATCGGTGTCTCCATCCGCATCAAAGTCCACATCTATTTCTCCACTCGCACCCACTAGTGTAAGTACCGTCTGAATAATCAGGATAATCGATGCGGGCACCGCGACATACAAGTAGAATTTTTCTAATCCTAGTAATTGCTCTAACATTGTTAGACTTCACCTCCATGTTCCCATTATAAAAAAAAACAGCTTCACATGAAAGCTGTTTTTACCATTATATACCAAAATTCACCTTAAATTTTTCTTAAATTTGTAATCCGACATCATATTTGCCAGAAGTTATCAAGGCTTCAAGCTCAGAAAGCAAAGCACTTGTCGAAAGTCCATGATTCGAGAACAAGACAAGATCGATGTTCTGCTTAGGATAGTGGTAGACCCTAGCACTGACTCCTGGGTCTTCACCGGTATGTCCGTATTTCATCAAATCGCCCTGCTCATCATATGCGATCCATACTCCAAGACCATAAAAAAGACCTGACCCGACTTCGATTCTTGGCCATAGCCATTCTTTGGTCGTCGCCTCGCTTAAGAACTCGTGCTGCCTAAGCATTCTCATGAACTTGATCATATCCCTTGCCGTTGAAAAAGCACCGCCATCCGATAGGCCATTGGACGGTACCGAGAAAATATTCCTCTGCCAACCGATCAGTTGATTCTTTTCGTTTTTCACAGGAATGTACCCTTCGGCGACATTTTCACATACTTGCTGAAGAGGAATAAAATCCGTATCGAATAGATAGTGCTTCTTAAAGACTTCTTCCCTCATGTACTGGTAATAGTCCATACCAGTCACCTTCTCGATAACAAGCCCCAAGAGTATGAAGCCCGAACCGCAATAGGCAAACTGTTCACCCGGTCTGTTTTCAGGAGTTTCATCGATAAAAAGCGGCAATATCTTGTCCAAGCGGTCGATATATTGACTAGGAACCTGACTCCACAATTTCTCAAAGCCTTCTGGATTGCGAGCATCGAAATAATCGGCGATTCCAGAGGTGTGGGTGAGCAGCTGCTCGATAGTAATGCCAGGATCAAGTGTCGCATCATCAAACTGCAGGTACTCGGATAACAGATCCGTGATACCTACCCGTCCGCTGTCAACCAGCTTCAATATGCCAAGTGCGGTAAACATTTTGGTTATCGAGGCGGTGCCGAAACGGACATCCATCTTATTGGGAATCCTAAAAGCTTTTGAGGCGTAGCCGAAAGCTCCTTCATAAACGGTATACTCCCCTTGTTTGATTCGGACAACCCCTGAAAACTGATGATTTGTTGCATGACTATCTACGATTTCTTGAAAATCTTTCATTTTTACCCACCGTTACCTCTGTCTATGTCTTTTATTGGTAGTCAGCTAAATAAGCGGCGCCGATAATTCCCGCATCATTGCCAAGCTCCGCTTCCACTATTTTACCATAAGTCAAATCATTCGTAAAAAGACGATTGCTGATCGCATGAAGCAGTCTAGCCTCGAATTTTGGAAACGCCTTTGCAACCCCGCCACCTAGGGCGATTACTTCAGGAGCGAAGATGTTGTACAGATTGACGATTCCTGTTGCGAAATGCTCGCAGAACCAATCCACCACTTCTACAGCGACATCATCGCCATTTTCGAGTCTGTCAAAAACAGATTTTGCGTCTTGGACATGCGTCGTTCCAAGTTCGTTGTATTTTCTGATAAGCGCCGTCGCTGATACATAGGTCTCAAAACAGCCCTTGTTTCCGCAGTTGCATGTCGCTTCTCCACTTGAGATGATCATATGTCCGATTTCTGTGCCAGCGCCCTGATGCCCTAGCAGAAGTTTTCCACCGGCTACGACGCCGCCGCCAAGACCGGTTCCCAAAGTCAGAAGAATAGCGTCATGATAACCTTTCATACCGCCAAAGGCGACCTCGCCGATACAAGCCGCATTCGCGTCATTACCGACTACAATCGGAACCTCGATGTGTTCCTTAAGCAGCTCGGCAAGCGGAACCATCACCCAGTTCAGATTGACACACTTGACGACAATACCGTCGAGTTGTGAGACGATTCCCGGAACGCCTATTCCTACTGCGGTAATCGTATATTTCTCTTTCAGCTCCACATACGCCTTGGTCATGTGGTTCGAGATAGCCTCAGGTGACAGATCGGTCAACTTCACAGAACCTTTTTCAATGATCTTACCCTCATCAACAATCCCATATGCCAAATTTGTTCCACCTAAATCGAATCCTAATCTCATATTTACCTCCAACAGTTTATTTTATTAAGTAATACCCATAGGTCTATCATAACCACCATTAGGACGCAAGACAATTGTGAATGCATCTAAAGTAGGCTGTTAAGTCATTTTCTGATACCGTAGCCGCCATAAAACGGTTTTGTATCGTGCACGGAGATGACCGCGTTTTTTTGGTGCTGTTTTGCAAGCTTTATAATCGACTGCACCTTTTTTCTGGGAGCGATCACATAAAGGATGTTTCTTGTGAAGGTTTTGCCTTGCCCCTCGACCACAGTACACGCATAGCCTTGCTTGTATAGGTACTGGCTTAAATCATATCCGTGCTCCGCCCTTACGATGATTTGCACCTGGGAGGTCCCAATGCCGATCTGATTCTCAAGCCAGCTACCCAGATAGTTGCCTAGCGAGAATCCCAAGGCGTAAGCAATCGCTTTAAAAGGGTCATCCATCAGTCCGTCGATCACATTCGATACGATCAGCATCCATAGGCAGATTTCGAAAAAGGCGATAACGGCGCCGAGTTTACGTTCACCTTTGGTGATAAGGACGACTCTTAGCGTCATAAGACTGACTTCAATTATTTTACCGAAGAATATCAAAAAATAAATTAGCATGGTATCCGCTCCTTTAAGCTAATTATAGCGGATACCATGCCCATATGCACGTCTTTATATGAATATCGGTCGATTACATCGCACTTTCGTCATCATAGAGCGAGATACTGCCCCGACTCACTTCGAACTGCTCGACCATATCTTTGAGCACGTCGGCCTGAGATGACATCTCTTCACTTGTCGCAGCACTTTCCTCAGAAGAACTTGAATTCATGTGGGTCACCCTTTCCACCTGATCGACTCCCACATTGATTTCGCTGATTGCGATGGATTGCTCTTCAGATGCTTTTGCGATCTGATCCACCTTTTCACTTGCAGACTTGATCTGCTGCACGATCTCAAGCAGCTGCTTGGCAGTTCCGCTTGCGATACTCATTCCCTTAGCGACGACTTTGCCTGTCTGATCGATCAGTGCGGTGGTGTCTTTAGCAGCGCCTGCGCTTCGAGACGCTAGGTTTCTCACCTCTTCTGCGACCACCGCGAAGCCCTTGCCGTGTTCGCCGGCTCTGGCGGCCTCCACAGCGGCGTTGAGTGCGAGTATATTGGTCTGGAAGGCGATTTCGTCTATTACCTTGATGATACCGGAAATCCTATTGGAGGCTTCATCGATATCGCTCATCGCCTTTAAGAGCTCTTTCATGCTTTCATTGCCCTCACTGGCATGTGTGCTGATCATCAGTGTTTCTTTTGCGACTTCTTTCGCCTGCAATACGTTGAGATTGGTCTGACTGGTAATCTCCCGCATCGACTCTGAGATCTGGCTTACAGAACTCGCTTGTTCAGTCGCTCCTTGCGCAAGGCTTTCACTGGCCTGTGCGACTGCAGAGGCCCCGATTCTAACTTGGGAAGCCGCCACGTCGATTTCTTGGATGAACTCGGATAGAGCCGCTGTGATCATATTGGTCGAACGTTTTATCGTAACGAAGTCACCTTGGAAGTCGCCCCGTATTTTCGCCTTCAAATCTTTATTCTTGACTGATTCAAGCACAGAGGCGAGTTCGGCGATATATGCTTCAAGCGATATCATGGTATGGTTAAGGGCATCCTTGATATTTGCATGGTCACCATTGTAGTCGCCCATGACTCTGGCGCTTAAGTCACCCCTACTGAGGGCGTCAAGTACTGTTGCGGCTTCAGCTATTGGACCGACAACCGCATCCATAATGGCATTCATTCCATCTACGATCTCTTTGTAGTCTCCGTTAAACCCGTCTGTTTGCGCCCTGTAGTCCAGATTCCCTTCAATCGCCGCGTCTATGAACTTTTTGGTATCCCCCACTAAACTGCTGATAGCAATGATAAGCCCATTGATACTTGATTTTATCTCTTCAAAATCACCAAAGAAGGCTTCGTCGATCTTAGCCGGTATGTCTCCTAGACTGATTCTGTTCAAATAGTCCTTGGTGAGTTGAATCGGCCGATTATAGGTTTCAAGTACCGTATTGATGCCGACCATTGTCTCCTTCCATGATCCCTGATAGCTTTCGGACTTGAGTCTTGTTTTAAGCTCCCCCTGTTCTGTCGCTATGATAATTTCTTTGATGTCATTTTTGATGGAGGACATGGTGTCCTTCAGAGCCACCAGCGCCTCACCTAAGCCGTCCTCCTTAGAGGATGGGATCACTTCGACCTCAAGATCGCCGCAAGCGATCGCATTGACCTGGTCGCGCTTAACCCTCAGTGAGGATAAGAGCGAATTCAGACTTGTGCCCAGCTGACCTATTTCGTCCTTTTGCCTCACGATGACTTCATTATCGAGTCTACCCATGCTGGCATCGGCCATCGCTCTTTTCATTTTCTCGATAGGAACCGAAATGGAGCGTGAAATCAAGAGTGAGATAAGGGCGGTCAGCAAGATGGCGATCATGGATACCGAAAGGATGTAGGTCGTCATCTCCCTGACGGGTTTGAATACCACATCTGTCGGTACAGTAATCGAGAGGAACCAATCGCCAAGCGGTCTGAACACGTTTATTTTTTCGATGTTTTCATAGGTGTAATATCCAAAGCCCTCTTTTCCGCTTAACATTTCCTCTACTTGCGTATTGAGTGTTTCACTATCCGAATCGCCCAAATTCTCGACAAGAATTTTTTCGCGGTCCGGATGATGGAGCACTAAGCCCGTTTTATCAATCATATAGGCATATCCGCCCTCGCCGACGTCGACTGCATCGAGCGATTTTGTAATGACTTCCCATTTTATCGCCGAAGCCAGTATTCCCTGTATTCTCCCCGCACTGTCTGTGAGCGGTGTCGCATAAACCGAAATCCTGTTTCCTGTGCCTTTACTGAAGATTACCTCGCTCCAGGCCGGGATTCCAGAGGAAGCACTTGCGAAATAACTTCGATCCAGAACCGAGATTCCGAAATAGCTGCCATCCAGGCTATCCATGATGACGTTTCCGTCCAAGTCCGAAATGAAGAGCACTTCGACTGTCCCCTCAATCCCCTTTTGAAACTCCTTCAACAGGTCGTTGACTATTTGACGCTGTTGAGCGACTGTTTCTGAAGTTCCTGATTGGCTGACGCTTACCTTGACCTGGGGGAGTTCGTTGATCACCCCGATTGTCTCTTGGACATGCTCCTGAATCAGCCCCACTCTCTGCACGAGTCCGTCGGTTAAAACGTTCAACCTCTCCACTGTCTGACTTTCAAGTGTATTTTTGATTTTAAGGTTGACGCTGATTCCAATGATCGCAGTTGTTGCAATAATTATTGTCAATAACATTACTAGTATCCTTACACTGATTTTCTTCATATTGAAAACCCCCTTATGCTCAAAAGTTTTACCCGCTGCGGGTTAAAGATAAACCTGGTGTGCAAAAGTGGACGTTATCCATGTTAATCTAAATTAGCATGTTTAAAGTGAAATCTTGAGGGTACACAATATATAGTTGAAATTAATTACGAATCGAAATGCCTACCCAATATGAGCGATACGCAAACCTTGAAACGTCTTCAGCGAGATTTCATATTTTGCGTATCCTCTACCCCATGTGGGTAAACATAAGACGAGGTGATTATCATGAAGCATCATCAACAGTCCTTAATCGAATACTTACCTGAATTCACTTGGATTCATTTTAAAAATCATGAAATAGTAGATATGGAAACCCTAGAAGAAATCATTTCCGACAACCGGGTGATGAACGACGAGAGTCATCCTATCCTACTCGACATTTCCCAGATCGACGGATTCTATGTCGATGCCTTTGAAATGCTGATTGCCGTACTGTCCGGTTGGCACAACCAAGTCGCGCTACTTTCACATATCGACAGTATCAGCGAAAAGTATGCTTCTCTGCTAGAAATGAGTCTGGAGAACAACCATACGAAATCTTTCAAAACACTGGTAGAAGCGAAAAGCTGGATGATACATTAATTATCAAAAAGGTATGCGCGCGCATACCTTTTTTGATGGTTTCTATTCCGTTGCTTCTTTTTTTTGTTTTTCCGCCTGCTTTTTCACCAGTATGATCTGGTCTCTGGTCTGGATTTCAATCTTTCTCTTGTTTTTCATGTGCGGTAATTTAAGCGCTTCATGAAACCAGTAGATACTCTCCTTGAAGTTATCAAGCCTTCTGCTTATTTCACCGATCAGGTAATAGATTAAAATCTGATTGTCTGGATTTTCCTCCAGATGCTCTTCATCGTATGCCCTTTTATAGTTATCCAGCGCAAATGTAAGAAAGTGTCTTTCTCTCTCCTCGTTTTCGTTCATCCTATAGAACCACGCAAGCCGCAAGCAGACTTTTGCGATATCGGATTTTTTCTGACCGATCAGGTTATAGGTCAAAAGACACAACTGATGGATCAAGATCGCCTCATCAATGGACCGTTCCTCTGCGAAGGTCCTAGGCTTCCATTTGGGCATGATCCTGTTCTTGGCGATTGTCTTTTGCATTTCATTGATCTGTAAAAAATCACCTTCAAACGCCGAATACCCGCAGTTGGGGCATACATACACACCGTAAAACGTAGGATTGTAGGTTTCATAATATCCGCAGAAGTCCTCATCCCTTCGGATCAGTTTTACTCCGGCCTGCTTAATCTTAGGTGTCTTGAACTTTTTACTACAAATCGGACAAGTCACTTCTTTTAAGTACAGATTGCTCACTCGATCACATCATTTCTTCCAGCCGATGTAGATGACGTCTCCGTTTTTCAGTACATCGGTGTATCTAGCCCTACTTCCATTCAGCTGCAAATCGATAATGCCCTTGGGTTTTGTAAGATCAAAATCAATGTAATCGAACACATCGACAAATACGAGTGTCTTCTTGTCTGTTTTGATCGAAAGTGCTCGATGATTTACAACCAGATCGAAGTTGTTTTGTTGTTCCAATGTCTTCTCTTTACCCACGACTTGAGGATTTAATCGCTCATCGGCTTCCTTTGTCACACTCCTTGAAGGACCTTCCTCAAGCGGATCCCAGCTGATGTAATCTCCATGTTTGAGTTTAACGCCCAGTTCCACCTCGCGGCCGTTGATCCTTAAGGCGTCCTTGGTCCTTATCCCCTTAAACTCCATCAGGTCCTCGACCGTATTGAGGGCTTTGATGCTTACCTGATCATTATGGGTGAGGATATGGTCGGAATCTGCGGGCGCTTCATTCACCCACACGTCCTGTACAAGCCTTAGGACTTCCTGGTTAAAGTAGACTCTATTTTCAAGATCTACGATATCTGCGATTTTCACAAAGGCGTCTTCCCCTTTCACAGCGGGTTCGACATTGATCACATCCTTGTTCTTGATCGGAGAATCCAGACTGGCAAGCGCACCATTGATATACACCTTGGCAGCTTCGCCGTATCCGCCCTGAATCTTTCTGCTGTGCTCGTTGAGGACGATGGTGATGGATTTGCCGCGTTCCGGGAGCAGCTTTCTGGCGCTGTAGCCGATAAGAACCAAGGCATCTGAAACCAAAAGTTTTTTTGAATTGAAAAGCCTTAAGGGTGTTTCATTGACATGGACCTGTAAAAAGTCGTGTTCCCTATCTTTAAGTGCCGAATATCCAATCCCAAGGGGGGTGATAAACTCAGGACCTTTGAAGGGATCGCTTTCATAAGTGATATTCTCAAGCAGCTCCGCACCTTTGATCACAACACGTTCGTCTGCTATATCCAGATGTTTGGCCAATAGGCTTTTGAATCCGGGAACTTGGCATCCGCCACCGATAAGGAAGACGGCGCTTGGAACACCACCATTTGCTTCAATCACGCGTGCGGCTATCTTTTCAGCGACTCGTTGTGCGTCATTCTCAAGCTCGAGAATGATCTCATCCGTCGATTTCTTATGGGGTATGCCGACAATATCGCTAAAGATCTGTTCCTCAGATTTGTTCAAGTTGGTTTTGAGGGCTTCAGCAGTATCAAAATCCAGCAGATACTTCTGAACCAGCGCCTCAGTCAGTTCATCACCCGCCACATCGACCATGGCATAGGAAAAGACTGCTCCGTTCTTTGTAAGGGCGATATCCGAGGTGCCTGCACCTATATCGACTAGGGCCAGGTTAAGCAGCCTGAACTTAGGAGGAATCGCGACATTGATCGCCGCAATCGGCTCAAGTGTCAGATTGACTACCTCGAGTCCCATCTTATCTACGACAGTATATAAGGAATCTACGACAGAATGCGGCAGGAAGGTCGCAATCACTTGCAGGGTGAGCTGACTGCCCCTATGGCTTAGCGGATTTCCGATCAGCACCTCGTCCAGGTAGTAGTTCACTACAGAATATCCGACACAGTAGTAGGAGGAGGCTTTCTTGTCTCCCCCCTTTTCAAGTTCGGACTGCGCAAGTTGAATACCTTCGATCTCAATCGTATCCAAGATGCCCTTATCGATTTCAACGGTCGAATCGATCTTTCTAGTCACTTCGACCCTTTGAGTCCTAAGCGCCCTACCCGCAGCCGCGATCGCAACTTTTTTAAGCGAGTATCCCGTTTGCTTCTCAAGCTCCGCTGTGACGGTCTTAACCACCTTGGTCACTTTTTCGATATCGTGGATCTGACCGTCATACATGGCTCGTTCGGGATGCGAAACCATGTGATGGGCTTGTACATGAAAGATATCATCCGTATACTTGCCAACCACGCCCACCACGTTTCTTGTTCCTATATCTAGCGCATAGATCATATGTTCAGGCAATACTTTCAAATCCGTCATTTTATTCACCAATCTGCTTTCTGTAGGATATGCACAAATGATTCACCGGGCAAGTTTCGCACATGGGTGTTCTCGCCTTACAGTGGTATCTTCCGTGAAAGATCAGGACATGATGCATTTTTGTCCATAAGACCTTTGGTATTCGCTTCATCAGATCCCTTTCGGTACTGATCACATCTTTTGTACTGACAAGTCCAAGACGATTCGAAACTCGCTGCACATGGGTGTCAACCGCTATGGCAGGTATTCCAAACGCATTCGACCCTACTACATTGGCGGTCTTTATGCCGACACCAGGGAGTGTGGTCATCGTCTGGATATCCCCTGGAACCTGACCGTCAAAATCCCTTTCAAGCAGCTCACAGGTTTTCCTGATGTTCTTAGCCTTGGTCTGATAAAGACCGCAAGTCCTTATGATGTCCTCAAGCTCCTTTTGCCCTATCCCACTGATGTCACAAGGTTTCTTAAGCACTTTGAACAGCTCCTTGGTTACGATATTGACCCTTATGTCCGTACACTGGGCGGACAGCATGGTGGCAATCAGCAGTTCAAACGCATTCTCATGGTCAAGCTCGGCTTTTGCATGGGGGTAGGTCCTTAACAGGATCTCAAGCGCCTGCTCACGTTCTTCTTTCGTTAGTAGTCTCCTCTTCAAATCATTCACCACTTTTCAATTGTTTGTTCTACTATATCAAAATCCACAGTCACTGTCTTTTCTAAAAAGTTGATCACGGTCTGTATTTTTGCTTCCAGATACCGCGCGTCACTTCCTATCATGGCGATACCGATAAGAGCCCTATGGTAATCCTCATGGTAGTCACACTCTGCGACACTCACATTGAAGTGGCCGCTTAATTTATCCTTGGTACTTTTCACGATTCTGCGCTTGCACTTCAAATCATGACACATGGGCGTATATAAGATCACCGTCATTACCGCTATTGTCATAAGGTCCTCTTCCATATTATTCGTCAAATTGGAATATTCAGCTAAAACGCTCGTAAATGTCCTACCTTTTTATTATAATATAGTATGGCTTGAAATTGCAAAATATCATGGGAGATTATTTATGTTAAAAACTATCGTCGTCGATGATCAGCAGATCATACTGGATTCCATCGTAAGCCATATCAAAAAGCTCGACTATGTGAAATTGATTTGTTCAACCACCAGTTCAGCTGACAGCAAGCGCTATTTCGAGTCGTCAGAGGCGAATGTAGCCATACTAGACATCGACATGCCTGAAATCGACGGGCTGACGCTTGCTCAGTGGATCAATCAGAATAGTCCTCAGACCAAATTGATTTTTTGTACGAGCCACGGAGCGTATATCAAGGACGCCTTTCGCGTCTATGCCTACGACTTCATCGAGAAGCCGATCGATTTTGAAAGGTTGACAGGTAGCCTTTACAGGCTTAATCAAAACATGCCCGACGAGAACAAGGTCATCGAGGTTCACACAGAGGACGGGTCCAGGTTCGTATCACTGCCAGATCTTGTGGCGATAGAAGCCCAAGGAAAACACTGCATACTCTACACCACAAAATCCGCATTCGAAGTGAAAGACAGTTTCAAGACCTTTGAAAGCCTACTCTCGAATATCGATTTTTATAAGAGCTCCCGTTCCTATATCGTCAACCTGAAACAAGTCGAAGGACTTGAGAAACTGAACCGTACTTCGTATATGATCAAGCTCAAAAACCCAAATGCCTACGCACAGCTCAGTAAAAAGTCCTACGAGGAATTTAAGGAGCAACTGACACATTCGCAATCACTTTAGGAGGATTCTATGAAAACAAATAAGGACCGCGTCATCATGCATAGTGTGCAAGGAACCGTCGCACACCCGAAATTCGCCGGCTATAGGGTAGACAACAACGGCAATCCCTTTGTCATTCCAGGCACCGGTGCCATCAACTACAACGTAAAGGTTGGCGACAGCGCTTTCGGCTGGGCGGGAGACCATATCGAGCCGGGTGTGACGATTAAAAACAGCGATACCCCCTCCAATGCCGCGCTTAACATCTTCGCATGTGTCGGCAATCAGGCAAAGGTCATCAGCGGCGATGCCAAAGGCGATCTTGGGTATGTGCTTGGCGCCCACGGCGGAGTGGAACATGTGATCGTGCAGTTTCCTCAGGAAACACTCGAAAAGATGACCACAGACGACAAGATTCTCATCAAGGGATACGGTCAAGGTCTTGAACTGACCGATTACCCTGAGCTTAAAGTGATGAGTATCGATCCGTCGCTGCTCGAAAAAATGGAGATAGAAGAAAAAGACGGCAAGCTCATCGTTCCTGTCGTAGCGAGGATACCCCACGGACTGATGGGATCAGGCGTAGGATCTCCCTACTCTCAAAAAGGCGATTACGACCTGATCACCTCCGACAAGGAAGAAATCGAAAGACTGGGCCTTGACGACCTTCGATTCGGAGACTTTGTACTTCTTGAAAATACGGACTGCACCTACGGTCTTGGAGGCTACCTGAAAGGGGCTACAACGATCGGCGTCGTCATTCATTCAGACTGCATTAAAAACGGTCACGGCCCTGGCATATCGGTCGTGATGACCTCAAAGAAAGATACACTTGAAGCTAAAATCGATAAAAATGCGAATCTTGCGATATATATGGGTAAGTAAAGTGATAGGGACAGCATCGTATGCTGTCTTTGTTTTTTGACAGATAGCTAAGATCAAATCCCGACACTCAAAAAATATTTAAAATTCCTAGGACACTTTCCCCTCCTCAAACGTCTTATAGTCAAACAGCTTAAAAGGCAAGGTGCGAACATATGAAACTTTATCAAATCTATCAGGAACACCAGCTTGATTTCATACGGTTTGCCAATTCTCTGACACATCAGATGACGCAAGCGGAAGATTTGGTACAGGAGGCCTACCTAAAGGCCCTCGATCAGGACGAGCTCTTTGACAGTCTGTCCGGTCAACAGATCAAAGGTTGGTTCTTCACAACGATCAGGAACAGGTTTATCGACGACAGAAGAAAGCAAAGTCGATTGGTCGCCTTCACCCCTGAACACAGTGGAAACCATACGCCGGATTTTGACAGCGCCACCTTCATACAACAAACCTTAGCGCTTTTAAACGAACAGGAACGAAGCCTAGTGAGCATGCGGTATATCCAAGGCTACAACAGTTCGGAGATCGCTGAAAAACTCAGCATGAATCCCTCGACTGTCAGAAACAAGTTGAGCCAGGGAATCAACCGTATCCGAACGAACATGTTAAAGGAGGGTCATCATGACTGGAACTAACTTTTCACCACTACTTATCGATTATGAAAAAGAAATCTTTATGGAAGACGCCAAATCACACTTGAAATTCAGAAGAAGAATAAACAAAGAGATTTTGACTAAATAATCCTAGGGAGGAGCAACACATGAAAGCTTATATGAATATCGGAATCATCGATGCACGATTCGCACAGGACCAGACACTTGCTCAGATCAGCAAACTCACCAACATCGGTACGCTGATCATGACACCAAACCAGCAGGCGGCTTCAAATCGAATCGCCATGACCAATGTGGGCAACATCATCACACTCGAAAAAGAGGTCTCCGTCGTCCATCAAAGCGGCGACATGACACTTGACGACAATTACTTGAGTCAGCTGCCTGATCCATGCGCTTTCAACTTCAATGGCAATGTGCTGGTACACCCCCTAAAGGACCGGACCATGCTTGATAAGATCGACTCAGGCATCATCAACGGAAACGTCTATGCCACATCCGCAGACTTTGCAACATTCGCTTCCACATGTCAGATCAACGGTAGCGGCATCGTCTACAAGGAAGGTGATCTGGTCATACCAAACCGCTTTAAATTGAACGATATCGAACTTCTGGGAATCCCCGCTGGGTCCAGCATCGTCACAGATGTCCTCGAGGCGCTTGAAGAGCTTAGCGATGAAGACATTAGTGAAGCGATTGGCAGCCTGAAGGTCAACACGCTCATTATCGCGACAAAAAGCAATATCCGAAAACTCGTTTCAAAGATCGTCAACTACAATCAGGTTGAAAAAATCATCGCTCCTGATGACCATACCTACTATGAGCGTCTGACACTCGATGAGAGCACACTTGAGTTCCTGCCCTCAAGAAAGTTGTTTGTAACAGGCACGCTCAACATCGTAGCAAGCGCTCAAAGCGTACTCGAACATGTGGATTCGATCATCGCAAGCCACGTATCCGTCTCAAAGACAGATGCCGATAGCATCCGTCACTTGTTTAAGGATGTGAAAAACATCAAGGTACGCGATCCAAAATCAATCCAGAACATGGCAAAAACAGTCGTTACAAAAGCCCTACTTGAAGAAAGCGACAATCTAAGCATCGAGAACATGGGTAAACTGGTTTTCGCAAAAGACATCCCTGCTTCCCTAATCAGGTCCAATGTCTCAAATCTGGTCAACATGGGTAAAATCTCATGCACAAAAGAACAGTACACCGCAGTGCTCAGCGTCTGCTCTCAAAACATGGGCGCCATCAAAGACGATCTCGAAACCGATGAAGGATGGGTCGATCAGGAAGAGGTCCTTATCAGCAACATGGAGTATGTGAAGCTTTAAAATAAAAACGACTGTCCGTGATCGGACAGTCGTTTTATGCTTAAGTGTGAGTGTTACCTCGTTTATTTGTTTCTCGGCTTTTTCGGGACCATGTGGATCGCCTCGCCGTGAAGTGCCAGTGTTGCTTCAACAAACGCTTCAGCAAGTGTAGGATGAGCATGGATCGTGCCTGCGACATCTTTCACAGTTAAACCTTTGTTGATGATGATCGCAGCTTCGTGGATCAGGTCGGACGCATGCGGTCCCAAAATATGAACTCCCACGATCTTGCCGTCCGCTTCAATGACCTTTACAAAGCCATCGCTTTCGCCAAGGCTTAACGCCTTGCCGTTGGCTGCGAACATGAATTTGCTGGAATTATAGTCCACTCCGGCTTCTTTCAGATCAGCTTCGGACTTTCCGACAGTCGCGACTTCAGGGAAGGTGAAAACGCAGCTTGGTACGATCTCCTGATTGATCACAGGAATTTGCCCCATGATACGCTCAACCACTTCAATACCTTGATGCGAAGCGACATGGGCAAGCATCCACTTGCCGTTGACGTCTCCGATCGCATAAACGTTTTTAAGCGTCGTTTCGAAGCGTTCACTTACCTTGATGCCTTTTCTGTCGTATTCGACACAAGCTTCGTCAAGACCAAGTCCTGAAATGTTAGGCATTCTGCCCACAGCCATCAATATGCGGTCCGCTTCAAAGGTCTTCTCGCCTTTTTTATCTTCGGCGATGACAGTGAAGACTCCACCTGATTCGCTGATGGATTTGACACCGACTTTCGTCTCGATCGCTATCCCTTTTTTCTTCAGTCCCATCGCCAGACGTTTTGAGATGTCCGCATCAAGGAATGGAAGAATCGTGGGCATCGCGTCAAGTACTGTGACTTCAGAACCGAACTCATTGTAGATTGTAGCGAACTCAATTCCAACCACCCCGCCACCGATTACCAGTAGACGTTTTGGTACTTCCTCAAGCTTTAATACCTCATTCGAAGTGAAGATACCTGGATGGTCGGCACCTGGAATAGGAATCTGAATCGGTTTTGAACCCGTCGCGATCACAATGTGCTTACCTTTGACTTCTAGTTCACCGTCTGCTGTTGTGACCGATACGGTCTCATTATCAACAATCCGTCCAAGACCTTTAATGAGTTCCACACCGTTTGCTTCAAGAAGCTGATGGATACCTCCAACTAAGTCGGAAACGACTTGGTTTTTTCTGTTTCTGACCTTTTCAAGGTTAAGCGTATACCCCTCAAGTTCAATACCAAAGGTATCCGCGTGCTTCATCGTGTGAAGCACTTCGGCATTTTTATAAAGCGCCTTTGTCGGAATGCAGCCTCTGTTCAGGCAAGTGCCGCCGACTTCGTCTCTTTCAATGAGTGCCACAGAAGCGCCAAGCTGCGCGCCTCTGATTGCCGCCTCATACCCACCGGGACCTGCACCAATGATGATAATATCTTTCATGCTCAGCTCCTATTCAGTCCATTTAAGAATCATGTCTTTCGCTGCCTTGACCTCATCGATACGCTTCACTTTCGTCGTATGCGGTGCCGATTTCAACAGTTCTGGATTTTCATCTGCTTCTTTTCTGATTTGAATCATGATATCCACGAAGTTGTCCAAAGTCTCAAGACTTTCCGTTTCAGTCGGTTCGATCATGATCGCTTCCTTGATGATCAGCGGGAAGTAGACAGTTGGTGGATGAATGTTGAAGTCAAGCATTCTCTTTGCCACATCAAGTGTCGATACCTCAGATAGGTCTTTGCTGATACCGCCTAGTACGAACTCGTGCTTGCACACTTCGTCGATTGGCAGGTAATAGTAGTCTTTAAGTCTGTGCATCAGGTAGTTCGCATTAAGCACCGCCATTTCAGAAGCGCGCGTAAGCCCCTCTGCTCCCATCGTCTTGATGTAGGCATATGCTCGAACCAAAATTCCAAAGTTACCGTAGAAGCCTTTGATCTTACCGATCGTATCCGGCTTATTGTAATTAAGGAAGAACTCTCCGCTTTCGTTTTTCTCCACAATCGGAACAGGAAGGAACTCCACAAGATCCGCTCTAACACCAACAGGACCCGCACCAGGACCTCCACCGCCGTGAGGCGTAGAGAATGTCTTGTGCAAGTTGTAGTGAAGTACGTCAAAGCCCATGTCGCCAGGTCTTGCCTTGCCCATGATCGCATTCATGTTCGCGCCATCATAGTAAAGAAGTCCGCCGGCTTCGTGGACAAGGTCTGCGACTTCTTTGATGTTCTTCTCAAACAAACCGAGAGTCGAAGGATTTGTAAGCATCAGACCTGCGATTTCATCATTTAGCGCTGCTTTAAGCGCATCGATGTCGACATGGCCGTTCTTGTCGGATTCTATTTCTACGATATCGAAACCTGCGACAAATGCTGATGATGGATTAGTCCCATGCGCCGAATCAGGAACGATGATCTTGGTTCTTTTATGGTCGCCACGTTTCTCGTGGTATTTCTTTATTACTAGAAGACCGGCGTATTCGCCGTGCGCACCGGCAGCAGGTTGAAGCGTCACTTGGCTAAGGCCTGCGATTTCAGCCAGCATGTCTTGCAATTCGTGCATCAGGCTAAGCGCGCCCTGAGTAGTCGTCTCTGGTTGGTACGGGTGTAGGTTCTTAAAACCGTCAAGCCCCGCCATATTCTCATTGATTTTAGGATTGTACTTCATCGTACAAGAACCAAGAGGATAGAAACCGGCGTCAAGACCGTAGTTGAGCATAGAAAGATTAGTATAGTGTCTGACGACATCCACTTCACTTACTTCAGGAAGAATCAAGTTCTCTTGTGTAAGCAAGTCTTCAGGAAGCGTATGCTCACAAAGCTTTTCTTCCACATCGCAAGCAGGTAATCTAAATGCCACACGGTCTTCGGATGATAATTCAAAAATGAGTTTATCGTAGAACATTATAAGATCACCTCCAAAGCATGGACAAGCGCGTCGATCTCTTCTTTTGTACGCTTTTCAGTAACTGCGATCAGCATTGCGTTGCCTAACTCAGGGTACTCGCAAGACAAATCGTATCCGCCTAGAATCCCCATTTCAAGAAGCTTCTTATTCACTTCATGAACAGGTTTTTCAATGGTGATGACAAATTCCTTAAAGAAAGGCTGCTCAAACGCTTTTTTGACTTTGCCGGAGGCAAGTAAGGAGTCGAAGGCGTAGTGCGCTTTTGACAGACACTGGTTGGCCACTTCCTTAAGTCCTTTTTTGCCAAGTGTCGACAGGTAAATCGTCGCACGTACGGCAAGAAGACCTTGGTTGGAGCATATGTTCGATGTAGCCTTGAATCTTCTGATATGTTGCTCACGCGCCTGTAAGGTTAAGACGAATGCGCGTTTTCCATCCTGATCGACAGACTGTCCGCAGATTCTACCTGGCATTTTTCTAGCAAGGTCTTCTTTGGCAGCGATAAAACCAAGGTAAGGTCCACCGTAGTTCAGGTAGTTGCCAAGCGATTGACCTTCACCGATTGCGATATCCGCATTAAATTCAGAAGGACGCTTAAGGGCTCCCAGTGAAATCGGGTCAACGCTCATGATGAACTTAGCCTTCGTCGCACGTGTTGCCGCCTCAAGCGACTTCGCATCTTCAATCGCGCCTAGGAAGTTAGGACTTTGAATGATCACACCACCGACTTCAGCTCCAAGCTTCGCGCTTAGGTCTTCCACCGATGTTCTTCCGTCCACAAGATCGATTTCAACCACGTTCAGGTCTCTGTTCTTAAAGTAGGTTTTAAGTACCATTCTACTTTCCGGATGTACCCCTTTTGAAATCAGGATCGTATTCGATTTACGCACGCTGCTGATCGCCATAAGGGCCGCTTCGACAACTGCGGTTTGAACATCATAAAGTGACGCATTTGCGATCTGAAGACCTGTAAGGTTTGAGATCATCGTCTGATATTCAAAAATCGCTCTCAAGGTTCCCTGAGAAATCTCAGGCTGGTATGGAGTGTACGACGTATAGAATTCAGAACGCGATGTGATATGGTCGATGATCGACGGGATATAATGGTCATAAGCGCCAGCTCCCATAAAGCAGATCTTGTTATCCACCGTATCGTTTTGCTTGGCTAGGCCGCCCATGAGTCTTGTCACTTCAAGTTCTGATTTTGGCGCGTCAAGGTCAAGCCTTCTGTTTAGCTTAACATTGTCTGGAATGTCTCTAAAGAGCGCATCCACGCCGGAAACGCCCATAAGATCAAGCATTTTCTGCTCTTCTTTGGCGCCATTAGGGATGTATGGAAACATCTTATTCCTCCTCGTTACAAAATGCTTCGTACGCCTCTGCTGTCATCAAGTTGTCAAGCTCAGCCGGATTTGAAAGTTCTACTTTTACAAGCCAGTTCGTGTAGGCGTCATCGTTAAGAAGGGCAGGTTCGTCATCTAACTCTTCGTTGATCGCAACGATTGTTCCGCTCACTGGCATGTAAGCGTCAGAAGCAGCTTTAACAGATTCGATAACCGCAAACTCGTCGCCTTCTTCAAACGACTCGTCTTCTTCTGGAAGTTCTACGAATACGATGCTGCCAAGTGCGTGCTGAGCGTAATCTGTGATACCGATAGTTACTGTGTTACCTTCTGCTTTAACCCACTCGTGATCTTTTGTGTACAACAAATCTTTAACAACTTTCATGAAATATTCCTCCCAGTAATTTAACTTGATTGATTTTGTTAGCTTTTATTTAACAGGGCAAGCCCCGTTCATTCACGTCTATTATACTATTTTTTGTAGCTTTTTTTGTAAAATCTTTTAGCGACAACCGTTGCTTTTTTTGTCTTTTTACGGATTTGGATTTCAATTTCAGAACCCATTTCAGTCACACCGTTCTTAACAAGGGCAAGACCTACAGTTCTTCCTGTCGATGGCGACAGATACCCTGTAGTCACCGTACCGACAATCTCGCCTGCGACAAGCACTTCATAACCTTGTCTTGGAATTCCTTTTTCAGTCATCTCGAATCCGATGATCTTCTTAGTCAGACCTTCTTCTTTTTGCTTTACTAAAGCGTCGCGACCCATAAAATCGCCGGCATCCAGCTTAACGAAGAATCCAAGACCGCCTTCTAGAGGTGAGATCTCACTTGAAAGCTCATTGCCATATAGAGGAAGAGCCACTTCAAAACGTAGCGTATCGCGGCAGCCCAGAGCTGCAGGCTTTAAGCCATGTTCTTTTCCAGCTTCCATCAGCGCATTCCAGATCTCAGTGATGTCCTCAGGTTTCGCGTATACTTCGAATCCATCCTCGCCAGTATAGCCAGTTCTAGACACAAGACAAGTCTTGCCGGCAATCTTCACTTCTCTATTGCAGTAGAAGAATTTGATTTCAGTCAAATCGACATCCGAAACAAGCTGTAGGATTGTTTGTGCGTTGGGTCCTTGAATCGCCACTTCTGCCACATCATCTGAAACGTTTGTGATTTCAACATCATATTTAGCCGCTACTTCTTTAATCCAGGCGACATCCTTATCGATGTTTGACGCGTTGATGACAAGATAGAAGAACTCACTGTCGAATCTGTATACAAGCAGATCGTCCACTGTTCCGCCGTCTTCATAGCACATGTGCGTGTATAGGATCTGATTGTCCTCAAGTGTGCTCACATCGTTAGAAACCAAATACTGAACAAAATTAAATGCATCCGCACCTTTTACTTCTACCTCTCCCATGTGAGACACGTCGAAAAGACCGGCTGCTTCGCGTACTGCAGTATGCTCGTCCACAAGACCCGTGTACTCGATTGGCATCTCCCAACCTGCAAAGGGCACCATTTTCGCTCCAGCCGCCACATGTGCGTCATAAAGGGGCGTGCGCTTCAAATTTTCCATGTAATCCTCCTCTTAAACTTAATCGACTTCCTTACTTTGATCAAATACTTCTAAAGCATTGAACGAGCTTCTCACAAACGGCCCTGCCGCCACGGCTTTAAAGCCTAGCTCCTTGCCTTTTGCCTCGTAGGCTTCAAAAGCTTGTGGTGTTACATATTCTTCAATTTCAATGTGTTCATCAGACGGTCTCAGATACTGACCGATGGTAAATATATCACAGTCGACAGCGCGAAGGTCGCCCATCAACGAATGAACTTCTTCAGTTTTCTCACCTAGGCCAACCATTATTCCTGATTTGGTATAGATAGCAGGATCCAGCTCCTTGATCGTCCTTAAGACAGAAAGTGAGCGCTCGTAGACTGCATCCGGTCTGACCGTATCGTATAATCTTCTGATTGTCTCAAGATTGTGTCCTATGACATCAGGTTTTGCATCGGTGATGATTTTCAGATGCTCTGTATTTCCTTGCAGATCCGGGATGAGCACTTCGACAGTCGCATCGCTGTTCTCTTTAATAGCCCTGATCGTATTTGCAAACTGGGTGGCACCCTGATCCTCAAGGTCATCCCTTGTGACAGAGGTGATTACGATATGTTTGAGTCCTAACTCCACCACCGCGTTTGCGATATGCATGGGCTCGTCGGGATCCACCGCCATCGGCGTTTTATAGCTCACATTGCAAAAACTACAGTTTCGTGTACAGTTCTTACCCAAAATCATGAAGGTTACCGATTTAGATTTGAAACAGGTTCCCTTGTTCGGACAGTTCGCCTCATGGCAGACGGTATGAAGCTTTTTGTTATGCACTAACTTTTCCATGCTTCTCAGTGCGGCAGCATCCGGCTTAGCGATCTTGAACCACTCCGGTAAACGTTTTCTTGGCATGTGCTATCCTCCATTACCTGCAAATTGAATATAAAAAAGGAGATATGGGTACTCTAAACGAGCGCCATATCTCCTCTGTAACCTAACCTGAGAGTTTTAGTCCTAAGACCTTGCCCCGCCGGTGCCCGTTTACTTCTTCGGGACTCTCCAGAGACTCATCCAATAACGATATTATTACCTGAAAGTTTCTCGCTACACTCTGGCTGAGTGGGCGATTGCCTCTTCGGTTGCACACTTAAGTACATTTCTCGTCATCATCACCTGAACCTTATTTTTTTATCCTAGTGAAATTATATGCCATAAGCCCTCTGGGTTCAAGCTAATTCATGCAGTTTGTATTAATATTTCGAAACAATACAGGCACTTTGTTTCCCTTTATTAATTTTATTAGACATCTAAAAAAAAAAAGCTTAAACTAGATAGTAGAAAGGGGCTGCTAATATGTTTGGATTGTTCTCAAAAAAAGAAGTTAAAACGGTCACGAATGGTCGTCAACTGACAAAGGATTATGCAAGTGCGCTTAAAGAGCTGAAGAGGCTAAGAGTGGAACACTGCCAAGCTAACGGTATGTCTCTGAGCGATATGGGAAAGGACCTCGCGCATATCGAGCGTCGTGCGAAACAGTTTTATAGCTTTACTGTCTCCTATCTTAAAAGCGGCCATACCCATGATGAGGCCTATCAGGAAATGCTTGATCATCATATCAGCACCGATACGGACCGCTTAATCCTTGAAAAGCTGTTTCTAAAGAGAAAAGAAAGTTGATTTGTTCGTTAATTATCTAACTTTTAATGCGCTATTATTATTCATTTATTCTGCATCCACTAAAAAAATACCTGAATTCAGGTATTTTTTCTTTTGTTATTTTCAATTTCATGATATAATATTAACAAATATTTTCCCAATTGTAATTCTCCATAATTACGGGATTCGAGAAAAACTTTTTTTTAAGAACTTTTGTTAATTTGTTCACAAGAGGTGATACTTATGTTCACAACTCCTCAACCCAAAGTACCGACAACGCTTTCTAAAACATCTGAGAACGAAAAGGAAATTCAACGTCTCGTCAACAATGATGTTACAAACGATGTCCCTTATTTTGATTCAATTAACATTGCAAAACTAAGCTAATCATGCGTCCATACCAAGCTGGTATTTGATTGGCAGTCAACTTCATGCACAAAAGTTTTTTTAAAAAGTCCTTCGGGTCTTTTTTTTTGTTCTTTTTAGAAAATTAAGGGTAAATAAAATGTGAGGTGATTCTATGATCAAAAAACTGACCTATCACGATAAAGCATTGCTAACACCCTATTTCGACGCATTCAACATTCCTGTTTCAGATCTCACGCTTACCAACGTGATGATGTGGAAAGATAAATACGCCACCGCGTATCTGACACTCAAGGGTTTTCTTTATCTTATCTATACTCACGAAGACGGCGCTACCAGTTATTCGCAACCAATAGGCGACTACGATGACAGTTTGGGGCTACTGGAAAGCGTCAAGGCGCTGGTCAAGCTTCAAATCGTGGGCGGCCAGTCGCTGACCTTCAGAAATATGGATAGAAAAACCGCCGAGCTCATCGCAGGCAACCTCTCTCACGTCCATATGCTTCCAAGCCCCGAGCACAATGATTACTGCTACCTCACCACTGAACTGTCAGAGCTTAAGGGAAACAGATATCATAAAAAGAAGAATCACGTAAACCAGTTTATCCACCACTACGGAGATAATCATCAAATTGAAGCTATCACTGCGGCTAACGCGCTTGACTGTCTGATCTGTTCACAAAACTGGTGCGTAGATAAAAACTGTGACGGATCGAAGGACTTGTGTTTTGAGTATCTCGGAATACTGCACGTACTAAAAAACTGGAACGACTATCCTGTTGAAGGACTACTCATAAGACATGACCAGATCGTGATCGGATACTCCTTTGGAGAGATGCTCACAGATGATTACTTTGTCGTTCATATCGAAAAGGGCGACACCAGATACCAGGGAATCTATCCTTATCTCAATATGCTTATGGCAGGTGCGGTTTCAGGCAGATTCCAGTATGTCAACCGTGAACAGGATCTAGGTATTCCTGGCCTGATCAAGGCAAAAAAATCCTACCACCCGCACCACTATATCGAAAAGTGTGAGCTCGTCATCCAAACCGTTTAATCCACTGATGGTCATCGAGTATCGGCGCGTCCTTTCCTGCTTCTTCATTGAAGGGCTCCATATTAAGACCCCTGCGCCACGGTGCGATCACGTGAAGACAAGGCATGACATCGCCGAAATGCTCTCCTGTTTCACTGCAGGTGCCATGGTCAGAAATCACATACACTTCGACATTGCCGCTGATTCTCTTTAGCTCCTCATAGAGAACCGCGAAAAGCCTTTCGTCGATGGATTCGATCACCCGTTTTTTTAGTTCGCTGTCTCTCAGATGGGCGGCGGTATCCGGTGACTCCACATGGCAATAGACGACATCATATCTAGAAAGAGCTGCGAGTGCGGCTCTTATTTTATTGCTGTAATCGGTGTCTAAGGCTCCTGTCGCTCCTTCAACCTGGATGACATCGTCACCCTTAAGCCTAGCCAGTCCTTTAATGATCGGAGTTCCTGTTACAATTCCCCACTTGGACTGCTTGGTGTGTTTCAAAGGTTCCAAAGATTGTCCTCTCGCCCATATCCAAGCCCCATCGATTGTAGGTCTTCCCTCTAAAGAACGTCTTATGTTGACCGGATGACCCTTCAGGACCTTTTCAATTTTTTGACATAGGGTTTCAAGTACCCTATCCCCCCTAAACTGGTAGGCAAGGTCATAGCCGAACTTATCCGTTGGAGCGTCGAGACTGACCATCTGCGTTTTACCTTTTAGCAAAAACACATGCCCTCCGATACCGAACAACTCCAGGTCGGACTGAGATACGACTTTTTCAAGCGCTTCAAAAAGTGATTCCTGTTCCTCATCGGTGACTCCATGGGCATTCGCACTTTCAAGACACCTGCTTCCACTTTTAAAACTGATCAGATTCATGCGGTATGTAAACTGTCCGCTTGGGATCGGTTGCCCTATTCCAAGCATTTCTAAAGCCGACCTACCCGGATAGTCTTTTCTTGGATCAAGACCCATGAGCGTCATGTTTGCGAAATCCGATCCTATCCGATAGCCGTCAGGAACCGTCTTGACACGAAGCATGACTCCGCAGCGTGACAGCTCGTCAAGATAAGGGGTATGTGCTTTCATCATCGGGGTCATGCCATCTACAGCCCTGTCTACTATTCCATCGAGCACAAGGATTATCTTTTTCATTTTGCCACCTCCATTAGTATCATTTTATCACAATTCTTTTCATGAAAGCGCATATCCCATCCACTCAAAAAACAAAATAACTCCTAATCAGACCGATGTAGTCATTTGACTAACCCATCCATCTGAAAAGGAGTTTTCATTCTTTTTTAAAGGTCATTAGCTCACTTTGCGTTCTTATCCTTGAGCACAACCTCTACTTCTCTTTCGATCGCATCGTTTGTAACGGAAAGCGTTACGGTTTGACCCACTTGATAGCCGCTGATCATCAAAATGAGTTCGTTCATGTTCTTGACCTCTTTTCCGTCAAGAGCCGTGATGATGTCTCCACGCATAATGCCGGCTTCACTCGCGCCGCTCTGTGGAACCACATCCCTGACCATCACACCGACAGGCAGGTCGTAAAGCTCCGAAATCTCATCTGTGATGTCCCGTCCGGCGATTCCCAGATAAGGTCTTGAAACGTAACCCTTTTCAATCAGTTCCGCCACAATCGGTTTGACCGTATTGATAGGAATGGCAAATCCGATGCCTTCCACCTGCGTGCTGCTGATTTTTATCGTATTGATTCCGATGACCTCTCCCCTTGCATTCACAAGTGCCCCGCCACTGTTTCCCGGATTGATTGCGGCATCGGTCTGAATCAGATTGAAGTTTCTTCCTGACATATTGAGCATTCTGTCGATGCCGCTGATAAACCCTACGGTGACGGTATCGCTGTACCCTAGCGGATTACCGATTGCGATTGCCAGCTCTCCCACCTCGAGATCATCCGAATTTCCGAGCACCACCGGATTCAGTCCGCTAAGCACCTCAGCGCTCACATCCGATTTTTTCACTTTAAGCACAGCCAGGTCCGCATCCGGATCCACGCCCACGATTTCTCCGATTGCAGAATCGGTGTCATTGAAGGCTACAAGCAGGGAGTTCGCATTTTCAACGACGTGATTGTTCGTTACTATTAAAATGGAGTCCTTATTGATGTTGAACACCACACCCGTACCCGAGCCTTCCGATTCGTAACTGTTGAAGAAGAAGTCACTTGTAGTGATCTTGCTTGTGATGGATACGATTGCCGGTCCGAGCTCCTTTACTATGCTTGGAATCGTTTTTTCAGCATTAAACTCATTCGATACCCTTTTAATGGACTCCGACTCCAAATAGTAGGCGCCATCCACCCGCTCCCCGCTACCAAGTCCTCCGGACAGCCGATATCCGACACCTGCCGCACCACCCGCTGTCAGCGCGCCTGCAAGTACAAGTGCCAGGACTTTTGTAAATGTCCATTTGCCTGCTTTAACAGGCTGCCTCACCTGCGGTTCTTCCATGAACGGATGTTCAGCCGCTGTGATTTTCACTTCTACAGCAGGCTTGATAAGCTTATCGTTTAATTCCTTATCTTTTTCTGATTCAATATATTCAACCATCATAACCTCCTGACTCGCTGTCCACTTAACTAAAAAAGAGGGCCTCAGCCCTCTCGTTCATTAAACCTAGGCTTAATCAATCGTAATTTCTCTAGAATTGTTGCTTAATGGTTTCTTTTGCAAGGTCACGGTCAATACACCATCTTCAAAGGTTGCCGTTATCTGATCTGGATCGATATTGTCGACATAGAAGCTTCTTCTGAATTCGCCTGAATATCTCTCTCTTCTGATATAGTTGTCTTTTTTGTCTTCGTTGATATCTTCGCGTTTCGCTAGAATCGATAGATGCTGGTCGTAATACTCCACTTTGACATTTTCCTTTTCAAATCCAGGCAGATCCGCTTCGACAACGTACTTGTCACCGTCATCCAGCACATCGACCATGAAGCCCGAAACCCTCTTGTCTACCTTATTGAAAGGAGTGAATACGTCATCATTGAAGAAGCTGTCGAAGAATTGATCGAAAATATCTTCTGATTTGGCGTTGGTAGTGAGTTTTCTTACCGGTCTTACAGGAATTAGTTTAAACATATGACACCTCCTATTTTTAAAATTGAAATGCTATCTGATTTGTTTACATACATAGTATAAAATATAGTTTTTAAAGATCTATGAATATTTTATGAATTTTTGCCATTGTTGGAGAAAGCGCTTCTGGATAAGGAAAACACAAACATCACTCCAAGATATTCATTGGAATACACATCGATTTTCTCACCGTGGGCATCGAGTATCTCCTTGACGATGGAGAGGCCAAGACCTGAAGACTTCTTCTCGATACCGCGAGAGTTGTCTAGCTTTGAAAACCGCTGCCAGATATTCGCCAGCTTGTCATCCGGTATGAGAGGACCTGTGTTTCTGACACCGATCAGCATTTTGTTTTCCTTGATATCCGTCAAGACTTCAAGCAGTCCGTCCTCGTTGATAAACTTAACGGCATTGTCCACCAGATTGTAGACAACGCGTTCGATAAGCTGACTGTCGCCTTCGACCATCGTGTTTCCCTCTGCAAGCTTGAGGCTGACCTCGACACTTTTCTTTTCGATTCTTTCTTCGAATCGGTCGAGTACGTTCAAGAGGAGTTCATGTGCGTCAAAGTCCACCTTGTTGAGATGTAGCTCACCCGTCTGCATTTTGGACAAGTCCAAAATATCATTGATCAGCTTGGTGAGTCTATCGGTCTCTTCTGAAACGATGTTCAAGTACTTTTCCCATTTTTCAGCGGGGATGGTTCCATCAAGAATCCCCTGGGTATACCCTTTTATCGAGGTGATCGGCGAGCGCAGATCATGCGACAGGTCCGAGATGAACTTTCGTCTGGACTCCTCGACGCTCTTCAGCTCTTTGGTCATCTGATTGAAGTTTTTAGTGAGTTCGCCGATCTCGTCCTTGCGGTCCGTATTGAACTCGTACTCGAAATTTCCTTTAGATACGAACTTAACTCCGTTGTTAAGGCGTTTGATGTCGTTGGAAACGCTCTTAGCAGAAAAGAAGATCGTGGTTGCCGCGTAAAGCGACGCTAAAAAAAGCGTGATAAGTGCAAATCGATTGATTTCCTTTACCGTATTGTTGACAAAAGGGACCGATTTGTTCAGATAAAGGACAAACAGTTCCTTGTCCTTTACAGTCACAGGGAATATCAAGGTGTAATACTGATTTCCGCTGAGCGTCTTGTAGTTGGCGGATCTGAAAATCGGTTGACCCGACTCCAGCACACGATCGATTTCAAGCTGGTCGAGTTCGCTGTAAATCAGATTGATATCCGTGTTCTCATCGGCCATAATCACATTTTCATCGCCGCTTGGAATCATCCATATCTTAAGGTTGGCATATCGCTCAAGCCTGTAAAGTTCGTCTCTGATCGTTTTCGCGTCAATCACTCCGAGCGAAACCTGATTGTCGATAAGCTGATTGAAGTTTTGAGCCAGTCTTAACATCTCCTGGTGGTTCTGGTTGACGATATAGTTTTTAAAGACGATATTAAGACCTACAGTAAGCATGATCATCCCTACGATTAATACGCTAAGACTTACAAGTATTAATCTTGAATATATAGTTTTCATGCCTTCCTCCTATTTTGTGAACTTGTAACCCACTCCCCATACCGTCTTGATTTCCCAGGGATCTTCCTTGTCGAATTTTTCTCTGAGCCGTTTGATATGGACATCCACCGTACGCGTATCACCATAATAGTCAAATCCCCAAATCTGGTCTAAGAGCTGCTCTCTTGTAAAGACGCGGTTGGGATGTTTTACAAGATGGTTTAAAAGCTCCAGCTCCTTAGGCGGCAACTGCAGTGTCTCACCATGGTAGTTCACGACAAACTGCCCCATATCTATGGTCAAATTGGGAAGAATAGTCACATCGGCATGTTCATCGTCATCCATCGACCGACGAAGTACGGCTTTGACCCTTGCTAGAAGCTCCTTGGGCTCAAAGGGCTTGACCACATAATCGTCCGCACCAAGCTCAAGACCAAGCACTTTGTCAAAGGTCTCACCTTTTGCAGTCAGCATGATCACAGGCATCTTTGACATCCTTCTGACTTCTTTGAGGACCTCATATCCGTCAATGATCGGCATCATGACATCGAGCACCATCAAGGTCGGAGCCTGCTGCTTGAGTGCCATCAGCGCATCTTTACCGTTATTGTATACACTGACCCTATATCCTTCTTTTTCAAAATAAAGCTGAATCAGTTCAGAAATATTCGTATCGTCATCTACCACAAAAATATGTTTATCCACTGTAACACCTCACCTATCCTTTGATCGTTTTTCATTTACCTATAGTAAACCATTTTGGTTTGAATAAACTGTGAACGCAAAAAAAAAGATTACAAAATTAAAGCGCGCTGCAGCGCGCTTTTTATCCATATGGTATCTGGTCCGCTGACATCAGTCGGAAATAATATCGTTTTTCCTGATCACACCCACCATAGTCAGGGCATCGCCCTTCTTACTGCGGCCCACAAGCTTGTTGATGATCACATAGGTAGCGATCATCATCGTGAAACCTAATCCTAATCCTGTGACATCGCCACCGGCGATACCGATCACACCTGCTTGTGAATACCCTATGAACACCCCCAATACGAAGGTGATAAGCGGTACGGTATAAAGTAGGAAGCTAAGTTTGACAAACTGCGTGGGCGCAAGGCTTAGTTCCACACGGTCTCCGACCTGCGCTTCTAAGGTATTATCCACCTTTACGACCATCGTCTTAATCTCACATGCTCCTGCGCATCCGCTGCATTTGTCACCACACTCCGAAGGTCTGATCACATTAACAAGCGCCCGCTGGTCCTCTATCCCTACAACAAAACCTGTTTTTTCCATTTAATCCCTCCACGCAAGTGATAAACGTTATCATTTATATCTTACCCATCAATTCTACGCTCAAGCAGGTCGATTTTATCAATCATAGAAAGCAAACCGTCAGTACAACAAGTTCAAATATAGGACCGTCACTGTAAAAAAGCTGACAATCGCCAAGGAGATATTGTTAAAGGATAACTCCATTCCTTTAAAGTAGACTAAATGTTTACCTTCAGACAACCATAACTTATAAACCAAAGCAGAAATGGCCATTTTTACAACAAAGTCCAATATTTTAGATGCTTGCTTAACGACAGAAAATGAGAAATCGGCTCTGAAAATCATATGCGTGATGACATCTCCAAATAGACCGAAAAGTAAACACAGTGCCAGCATAAGAACAAATGCAAACCCTTGGTTCCAAGCAATCGCTTGAGGTTTGGCAGCTTCGTCTTTTGAAAAAATGACAATATGGAACTTAATGAATGATATCATCGTACCAAAACTGACAATCAGCATAGCGATCTGAAAAAGATTGTCCGATCGCCCAGCTGAAATCATTGCTTTTGAATAGGCTCCGCTAAAGAATGGCGCTCCTGTTATGCTCAAGACAGCAGTTAGGAGCGCGATACTTGTCAGTTTAGATCGTTTCCAAAGACCTTTCATCTCCTTGATCCGTCTTGTCTCGTAAATCTCAGACATCACACCAGAAGTCATAAACAGCAGACCTTTGAATATCCCGTGGGTAAGTATGTGATACAGGGCGCCTTGATAAGCTACCTCTGTACCAATATTTATTCCAATCATAATCAGCCCTACCTGCGATATCGTATGATAGGCAAGAATCAACTTGATATCCGTCTGGGCGATAGCAAAGGTAAAACCGGCGATCGCAGTAAAAAATCCGGCCCATAAGAAGTATTCCTGTATGTTCAAAATCGGATTAAACAGTATCGACAATCTGATAAACAGGTAAACACCTGATTTGACAAAAATCCCTGATAGAATGGCTGACACGATAGAAGGCGCACTCGCTGTACCATGCGCTTTAGGCAACCAGCTAAAAAGAGGCATAATAGCAGCTTTCATACTGACACCGGTAAGCAAAAATGCATATGGCACAATAAGCTGTTTAGGATCACTGATAAGCGGAATGAGTCTTTTGACACCTGTAAAGTCGAAAACACCAAAATACTTGTAGATGTAACCCACTCCAAATAAGAAAAACGCCATGGCCGCTAGATTCACCAGTAAATACAGCATTCCATCGTACATGGACATCGCATCTTTCTTAAACATGATCAGTATGCTCACAACAACCGTGGCAACTTCAATCAGTATATAAACATTAAATAAGTCATTGGATAAGAATACACCATTGATCAGACCTTGAAGGCTCAAAAAGAGAAACATGAACAGTTTGTCCATGTAGTACTTATGTATGTTAAAGACAACTGCACTAAAAAAAAGAAGGCTGTTAAGCAAAAGCAGCACACCGCTTAATGTATCAAAGCGCAGGCTCATTCCCATGGGAAGTTTATGGACACTCAAAAGGGTGATGATCTCCTGCTTGCTTCCCAAGCGATAGAATAGATAAAGCACTGAAAGAATTAAAACGACCTGAAGGGACAGTAGGATTGGTTTGGCAAAGCGGTTAGGCCAGATGAAAAAGACCAGTCCAAGCATAATCGGCGCAAGCACCATCAAAACTAGCGGCAATATCATTCGATCCCCCCTCTTTTTTGCTTAACTTTGTTCCAGTTCGTAGAACCGAACTTATGATAAAGTGTGATGAACATGGTCAGACTGACAGCCGTTACTGAAATTCCGATGACAATCGCTGTGATCATCAGCGCATGCGGAACAGGATCAGCCGGTGGCATTCTAAAAACACGTCCGATCGGTGCAGGGGTCTCCACGCTCGCATGCATGGAGACGAAAAAAAGGATGATCGCTGCCTGCATGATGCTCAGGCTCATGATCGATTTGATGATGTTTCTTCTTGCAGTCAATCCGTACACACCGATAAAAAAAATGACAATCGCTATGTTTTCGCCATTGATATGATCTGTTAATGAAATTAGTTTTTCTATCATGTTGTCACCTTGCCTCATAAAAGACAAACCTAAAGAATATGATGGTCAAACCACAAGCGACCTTAAGACTGATCAAAGCATTTAGTCCGATAAGGTAAATCGTGTTGAACATTGGATAAACAGCGTTAAGCCCTAGGTAAAGAAAGAAAATCGGTATAAGTAGGATAAAGATCAGAGTGATTTTTTCTGTAAACTGGATTCCGTCAAGATGCGTATCATGAATTGGAAGAACCAGATACTTACTGATAAAGATGGCAGCGATTACAGCACCGCCCTGAAAGCCGCCTCCGGGCGAGAGATGGCCGTTGAGTGTCAAATAAATGCCGATGATCAATATAAAGGGGTAGAGTACGGCAAGTGTTCTGGACAAGAGTTCAGAATGATCATTCATGGTATCCTCCTCCTTCATGTATCGACATGTAAATTACAGCGATAATGCTGAACAAAAGCATCAGCGCTTCAAAAAGGGTATCGTAGTACCTATAATTAAGATAGATAGCTGTAACGATGTTCACAGACTCTGTTTCAATAGCCGCCAAGGTCACATAATGATTATACATAGGATAACCGAAACGATTGTCGATTCCCTGATGGCTTAAAAGAACTATAATCGTGACCACCGCTAGGAATATGCCGATCAACTTTCGTCTCATTCGATCACCTCTTTCACATGGATGAACTCATAAGACTTGTTCTGATGGATATAGTTGATCAAATAGGTCTCCAATTGGTCAAGTTTGTAATTCTCGGGGTGTCCGTATATTCTAAGACGTGTTTCGAGCTCTTCGATGATGATCGCATATTGGTGATTTTTCATGATATGGTCGATGGACTCAGTGGTAAAGATCACTTGCGGCTCGAGTTCCTGCTTCGCGCAAAAGATCTCGAGTTGCTTCATCAACCTCTGCTTGTCTCTTTTTTTATAGTGACCGTCATCCACCTCGCCCTTTTCCACATGATAGTAGATGGTGAAAACCAGGTATTTTTGAAGTGCCACCAAAAAGAGTATCGTCGCAAGCGTCGATCCGATCACCGCTTCGGCGATAGCCACATCCAGCGCGTTGTAAAGCGTATACACAAATGAAATGCTCAGTGAAAACACCCCCAGATAAATCACCGCACGCCTAAGCTTTTGAGTCTGGATGGTGACAACTGCGAAGATGACGCATAGAATCAAAGCGATTTTTTCCATGACCTACTCCTTACGTACCTTATAGCCACTATAGTAAGCCGAACGGGCGATAGAATGTGTAACCAAGGGATTCACGATGACCATCAGTATGACGATGATAAGAACCTTTAAACTAAAAAAAGACCAGCCGTTTTTGATCATGACTCCTGTCATCAAGGTGATGTATCCTACCGTATCGATTTTGGATGCCACCAGTATGCGAGGATAAAAATTCTTGAACTTATAAATTCCGATTATGCCAAAGGCGATAAAGACAAGCCCCAAGACGATGATAAGAGTACCCAAGAAATCAAGCATCAGTAGCGCCCCCTCTTTTGAATGAATATGGCCATGAATGTCACCCCTACAAATCCCAAAAGTCCATATAGAAGAGCAATGTCAAGAATCATTGCCTCTTTTTTCATCGACGCCAGCACAACGATTGCCATTATCAGTTTTGAAGAGACCATGTTTAGCCCCAGCAATCTGTCCCACATGGTAGGACCTATCATGATTCGTACCGCGCTAAGCACGGCCATCAGAACCAGTACTATAAGAATGATCGTCATTATTCTCTCCTGTGCATCAGTCTTCTTTCCAGATTTCCCTTTATCATACGACCGGCTATCTTAGGATCCGTTGTGACCGCGTTGAGCCACAATACGGTAAGTTCCTTTCCATTTTTATCGATCGTGACTGTTCCGGGAGTCAAGGTGATGGAATTCGCCAAAATTGAAATCGAATAATCATCGTCAAGTTCCGTAGTGATTTTTATCACTTTAGGATTCACAGCTCCCGTAATGATAAGTTTTATGGTGTGGATGCCTGATGCATAAATTTCAATAAGCAAATAGGCAAAATAGGAGATCAGTTTGAACAGATTGATCGGATAGTGATGATAATAGGACGAGCCTATCAAGTACTTTTCTGTGATCCAAAGGCTGAAAACCCCTACAAGCGCTCCAGATAAAATGATTATCAGATCCGCTCTTGCATATAGTATAATCCATACGACGACAAAAACAAACAACCACTGCATATCCAATAACCATTTTTTCATGCTTGTCCTCCTATTATAAGATAAAGCGTCCCCTGTTTAGAGTAATTTAAAAAAAATAACCAGTCATAACAACAAGTCAAATCGAGTTTTGATTCTTTCTTCATAGATTTTTTTTCGATAACTCGCGTACGTCTCTATCACCTGCTTAGCTGCCTTAGCATTGATTGAATTCATCCGCTTGTAATCTGACTTTTGAGCCACTTTAAGCTTCTTTATGTCTGTTTTTAGTGAAGTCGTCTTTTTTACGACTTGCTGCTCATTTTGATTTTTAAGAACAGAATCGTTCTTTTTTACTTTGACAACTTTCTTGGTCTGCAAGTGATAGCCAGTTTGATCCATTTCAATTCTGTTTACCATCTCATCACCCCGGTTCTATTCCATAGATACCCCGCAGTAGCTCTTCGCAAACCGCAACCGATAAAAGTTATTATCCTGTTAGGATTTACAAATTTCTCTTGCAAAACGTGTTAATGAAATGCAATTGGGTATGATTATACTACTTGAACCTGGAGGTATGACTATGAAGTTGAAGCATAAGACGATTCTCTTAATTACTACGGCGCTCCTTGCGCTAACAGCTCTCAGTGTATGTTTCGCTCATACCGACTCAAACACTTCACGAGTCGATTTTCCAAAACAGCTCGAAAGCTATAAGGATCCCGAGGACGCAAGTATTCTAGCCATTATCCGCTCACGCATCAAGGAGCACCCCTTCAATGTCGTGGCGACGCTTATCTTTTTCGCGGCGATCATACATACCATGCTGGTCAGTTTTTTTCATAACTGGGCATTTAAATTTGAGCATAGGTATGAAGAACTCAAAAAAGAAGGGCTAAGGGACAAGTCCTCACAGTCCATGATGGCGGGAGTCTGTCATCTTCTGGGCGAGGTAGAAGCCGTTTTCGGAATTTGGGCGATTGCGCTTGCAGTCGCTATCGCGTCTTTCTTTAATTGGCATACCTTTGTAAGTTATGTGAACAACCTGCATTATACTGAACCTTTATTCATTGTAGTTGTTATGACTATAGCATCTAGCCGTCCCATACTCAAGCTCTTTGAGCTGCTTATGTGGCGAATTGTTAATTTTTTTGGTGGAACGCTTGAGGCATGGTGGCTGATCATCTTGATTTTCGCGCCGCTATTAGGCTCCTTAGTCACAGAGCCCGCAGCGATGACGATTGCAGCATTCTTGCTCTCAGACAAGTTCTATATTTTGAAACCGTCAAATCGACTGAAATATGCTACGCTCGCACTACTCTTTGTAAACGTTTCAGTAGGTGGGTCGTTAACGAACTTTGCTTCACCGCCAATCTTAATGGTCGCAGGTCCATGGGGGTGGGACAGTCAATTCATGCTCTTAACCTTTGGATTCAAATCAATAGCCGCAATTATTCTTTGCACAATTGTCTACTTTATCCTATTTAGAAAAGATCTTTCGGACTTGAAAGAAACCTATGAGGACTATAGATACAAAAGGCACATTCAACACAGATTTATCAGTAAAAAGGAGCTCGAATCCAATTTCGACGATCTGGAAAAACTTGTGGATAAACGTGTCGGATTTACTAGCGAGCTCAACGCATATTCTGTTATCTTAAAAGAAAATATCAAAGAGCTTGCGGCTTTAAAGCTCACTGAGGAAGAACAGGCGAAGTACGATATCAGCAATGCTATCGATGAGAAATTTGAAGGCATAAAAATTGAAGAGTTTAACAGGACGATACCAGGTCTAATGCCCAATAAGGACGAAACCCAGATATTCGATGCTAACTGGGATGCAAGAGAAGACCGTGTTCCAAAATGGATCATGCTCGTAAATATCCTATTTTTAATTTGGACCGTTTTCAACTCACACGAACCCGTTCTATTTCTATCAGGTTTTCTATTCTATCTAGGATTTTACCAGGTAACTGCATTCTATCAAAATCGAATGGACTTAAAACCCGCTCTTTTAGTCGCATTCTTTATCGGAGGATTGATGGTTCATGGTGGTCTTCAAGGTTGGTGGATAGCTCCGCTACTTGCCAATCTTCCTGAGCTTGGACTAAACATCACATCGATTGTCCTGACAGCATTTAACGACAACGCCGCGATCACCTATTTGAGCACACTTGTGACTGATTTTCCTGATACGCTCAAGTACGCCATCGTTACAGGGGCTATCACCGGCGGTGGACTAACCGTCATCGCCAACTCACCAAACCCAGTCGGTCAGTCCATTCTAAAGAAACACTTTGAAAAAGGGGTCTCCTCGCTTCAACTATTGAAGTTCGCACTGCTTCCGACCTTCATCACAGGACTGATCTTCTTCCTGACAAGATAAACCGAAACACACGAAAAAGGGCTGCAATCTAATGATTGCAGCCCTTAATACAAGAAGGATATTTGAAAAGAGGATTAACTCCTTATTTCGTCATTCAGTTGTTTTCCTACCACTAGTGTTTTAAATTTCTCGTATAGATGTCAAATACTACAGCAAGCACCAGTACCACACCGATTACAATATCTTTTGTATCTGTCGCGACACCTAACATTTGCATTCCATTGCTTAAAGACATGATTACAAGGGCACCGATGATTGATCCTGTAATCTTACCGATACCACCACCCGCAGACACGCCGCCTACAAATGCGCCGGCAATAGCGAATAGCTCAAGTCCTCTGCCTGCTGTCAAGGTTGCGCTGTTTAATCTTGCGGCATACATGAAACCGGCAAGTCCTGCAAGTAGGCCCATCGCTGCAAATACAATGATCGTAATTTTTTTAACGTCTATACCGCTAAGCTCAGCCGCTTCCGGATTACCACCGACTGCATAGATATGACGTCCCAGCACTGTCTTGGTTGTTACAAAATGGAAAATCGCGATGACAAGTCCGACAACAGCAAGTGTTACAGGAAAACCTCTACCAAGTGCCATTTGCAATGTAAACAGTAGAATTATGATGGAAACAAAGAGTAACTTCATCATAAAGAGTGCGAAAGAATCCACCTCAAACTTATAATTTTGCTGGATTTTTCTGTCTTTCACTCGGCCATATGCAAACAATACAATCAATAGGACTCCAATTACTACGGTTGAACCCGCATAAGGACCTATTTCAAATAATCTTGGAATAGCACCATTCCCTATCGCATCGATAAAGGGATCCTTGAATCTTACTGCCGCACCACCGTTTACCGAAAGCACCTGAAACATCATGCCCCTATAAATGAACATACCTGCCAAGGATGCTACAAAGGCCGGTATTCCAATTCGTGCAACCAAAAGTCCGGTGATGGTTCCTGCAAGTGCACCAAATGCAAGGGCGATCAACAGCGCGGTTACGCTGTTTATCCCAGTCTTCAGCATCAAAATCGCGGACACGGCGCTAGCAAATCCTAAAACCGACCCGATGGACAGATCGATATGCCTGATCACTATCACTAGAGTCATTCCCACTGCCATAACACCGATGTATCCTGTTTGGATAATGATATTGTAAATATTGTTTGGGCTGATAAACAATCCGCCAGTACGGAATGTAAACACCACCGTGATGACCGCAAGGGCCAAATACATTCCATAGTCGCGTATATTGCTTACCAGCGATGTTTTAAGTTCGTTAATAAAGTTCAAATTGTCCTCCTTTACAATGTCGCCAATTTCATCACATTTTCCTGGGTAGCTGATTCTTTATCAAGTTCTCCAGTGATCACACCTTCTGCAACAACGTAAAGTCTATCGCTCATTGCAAGGAGTTCCGGTAGTTCCGATGAAATCATGATGATACTCATGCCATTTTCGATCAGTTGATTGATTAGCGTGTATATTTCAAATTTCGCTCCAACATCGATCCCTCTAGTGGGTTCATCCAAGATAAGAATATCCGGGTTTGTAAACAACCATTTGCTAAGGGCTACCTTTTGCTGGTTACCGCCACTTAAATTGGATACCGTTTGGTTGATCGAAGGTGTTTTTATGTTCAACTTTTCCCTATACTGTTCACCAATGAGAATTTCATCATTCTGATCAATGACACCTAATTTGGCAAGTTGTTTAAGGTTTGCAATGGATATGTTTTCCTTGATATCTTGAATGAGGATCAATCCATCTCCTTTTCTGTCTTCCGATACATAAGCAATTCCTGATTTTATCGCATCGCTCGTATGTTGATAGCTCACCTTTTTTTGATGGACAAACAACTCTCCGGACACATGATATTTTTTTACATTGCCAAACAGAGAGAGTGCGAATTCTGTTCTTCCCGCTCCCATCAGACCAGCAAGACCGATTATCTCACCTTTTCTTAGTTTGATGTCTACGTTTTTAATAACATGTTTTTTCTTTTGGTGATCGAAAGCACTCCAGTTTTTGGTTTCCAGAACAACTTCATCTGTAATAAAGTTCTCTCTTTTGGGATAGATATCGTCAATTTCCCTACCAACCATGTTTTTTATAATTACATTTTCATTTATTTCCTGCCCACGAAGTGTGCAAATTGTCTTTCCATCCCGTAAAACAGTGACACTATCAGCTATAGCAGTAACTTCCTTAAGTTTATGAGAAATCATTATCGATGTGATTCCATGTTTTTTGAGTTCCACTAATAAGCGAAGTAGGTTTTCACTATCATCTTCATTTAGCGCGGCGGTTGGCTCGTCTAGAATCAGCAACTTAACTTCTTTACTGAGCGCTTTTGCGATCTCAACCAATTGTTGTTTCCCAACATTCAAATTCCTGACTTTTTCAGAAGGGTTGACATTCAACTTAACTTTTTCCAGTTGTTTTGACGCGTTGATTATCGTTTCATTCCAATCAATAATTCCGTATGATTTTGTAATTTCGTGTCCTAGATAGATGTTTTCAAATACCGACAATTCAGGTACTAAGGCAAGTTCCTGGTAAATAATAGCAAGACCCGCTTTTTCAGAATCTTTAATACCATGAAAATGTCTAGTTTCATTGTCAAAAATAATATCTCCTGTAAACGACCCCGTTTTATATACACCACTTAGAACTTTCATCAGTGTGGATTTACCAGCACCATTTTCACCCACGATAAAATGGATCTCACCTTCCTCAACAGCTATGCTTACCTCATCAAGCGCTTTGACCCCTGGGAATGTTTTGGTGATTTTTTTCATTTCTAAAATATGCTTAGGCATATTACCTCCTTATACTGATATTCAAAGTAAATAGTGTAACAGGCAAAACAGACTAATAGTGACATTGACCATTCAATGTCACTATTAGTGTTTACCCATTATACAATTGTTACAATATTACTTTGCGTCATCGATCGCTTCTTGAGTGTAATATCCTGATTCAACAACTTCCTTGTCGATATTTTCTGGAGTTACAACAACTACAGAAGTTGGAACTGCTGGAACATCAGATTCGCCATAAAAATGAGTTGCCGCTGGCAAATCATTGCCATCCAATAGTAATGTAGCAATTTCAAACGCGTTGGCTACCAATGTACGAACGTCTTTTAGGATAGTCATTGATTGCTTGCTGTCTTGAACACGTGCTACAGAAAGAATATCAGCATCTTGACCGGTAATGATCACATCTGTCACACCAGCTGCTGTAAATGCATCGTTGATAGCACGTGAAGTGAAATCATTCGGTGCGATAAAGTATGCTTTAGTGCCTGTTGGAGGATAAGTAGTCGCATGGTTCGCAGCTAAAGTCGCAGTCGCTTCAGGAGACCAGTCTGTATCCGCTTGTTTCATCATTACAAGTGCTTCTTCAGTTGTTAACACCGCTTTGTCGATAAATTCCGTATGTGCAGGAATGTTCATCACTTTGAATGTACCGTCAGCGATTTTAGGTTGTAGCGTTTCCCATGCACCGCGGAAGAACAATGGTGCATTTCCTTCCCAAGTACCGCCTGAGAACAGGTATAGTTCATTGTCTTTGCCTGTAGCGTTATCAATTAGGAACTGACCTTGTTCGTTACCGACAACGATCGAGTCGAATGTCACATAAAACGAAACGCCTGGCAGATCGACGATACGGTCGTAAGCGATTACCTTTACACCAGCGTCAATAGCACGTTGAACAGCTGATTCCGCCGCGCCTGAATCGTGCGCAGTGATGATGATGACTTTTACGCCTTTTGAAATAAAGGAATCGATGTTTGTCGCCTCAACTGCAGAATCCCCTTCTGAGAACAATATTTCAACATTGTAGTCAGTTTCGCCTGCCGCCGCTAAGAATCTTTCTTTGTCCTGAGTCCATCTTTCCTCATTTTGAGTTGGTAAGATAATTCCAATATCAAGTGTTGAACTCCCCTTGCCTTCTGATTGAGTGCAAGCAACTGAACTCAACATAACTACAAATACTAAAACCAAAACCAATAACTTTTTCATCTTTTCTCTTCCCCTTTGCAGTGTAGTTGTTTTATCAGCTTAAGTATAGGATAACGCTTGCATAATGACACTGGTTTAATTTACACACTTGAAATCGTTTTCTTTGAAGTCATAAAAAAATCCCCGCTCCATTTGCGGGGATAGCACTAATTTAAGATTAATTTCTTCTCATTGCTGATTCACATGTAAATAGACATCTTGTGCTGAATGGAAGCCTGAATCGATAATGATCTCTTTAATCGTAGCTTCATTCACCACTTGAAACTCCAGTTTTTTAAATGGCACTTCACGCTCGCCGTTCCATATGGTTTCTCCGTATGCAACCTCATTGCCGTTTAACACTTGAACCGCAGCACTGACTGTTTCATTTGCCAGATCGTTGATCGGCTTGTAAATCGTGGCCAATTGAGTTCCTTCAACGATACGTTGGCATGCAGACAACTCCGCATCCTGTGATACTACAATCACATCACCTGCCAACTTGAATTCCGAAAGTACATGAATCGCACCAGTCGCCAATACGTCATTTGCCGCGATGATGCCATCTAAAGGGATTTCTGAGAGTACCAATTCCTCTATTGCAGACTTAGCAACAGCTTCTCGCCATTCGTTAGCCCAAACTTCTGTTACCACCTCTATTTTACCTGTAACGACCAAAGTTCTGATTTCATCATAATACCCCTGATTCAAAAGGTGGGCATTGTTATCCTTTGGATCACCATTGATAATTGCCAGATGCAGTGGAGTAGTTCTGTTTTCCAAATCGCTTTTCCCGATCAGCTCCTTGGCAAGAGACTTGCCTATACCACGATTGTCAAAAGAGATATAGAGATCGACAGGAGCATTTTTGATCAGACGATCATAGGCGATCACATAAATGCCTTGCCTTTTCGCTTTTTGGATAACCTCACTTAAGCTATCCGCATCATTAGGTAGTATGATTAGGACTTTTACACCTGAATTGATCATATCCTCGATTTGACTGATTTGCCTTTCAACGTTTTCATTTGCAATTCGCACATCAACTTCATAACCTTCTTGATTCGCATTGGCAACGATAATCTCCATGTCGCGTTGCCAGCGCTCGACCACCAATGAATCAAGCGACAAGCCGATCAGTATCGGCTTGTCAGAGCTTGCTTCACTTGGTTTTGAGCAAGCGCTTAAGCTAAACAGCAGCATGACGATCAGTAGGATAGCAAACACTTTCTTCATTTTGACATCACCTTTTGATATTCTCCAGGAGTAAATCCTGTAACCTTTTTAAACAGCCTGACAAAATAATTGGGATCATTATACCCCACCTGATAGGCGATATCTTTGATGGAGTCCTTGGTGCTTATCATCTGCACTTTCGCCTTCGTTAAACGCATATCCGTCAGGCATGTTTTAAACGTGATTCCAGTATCCTGCTTGAACACTTTTGATAAATACTGAGGTGTGACATGTACTTCATTCGCCAGTCCCTCAAGGGTTAAGTCCTCCATGTAGCAGTCTTTGATCTTATCCATCACTTTCGAGACGATTTCAGAGTAGTTCCTATCGCCAAGTGACAGCATCCTCACAAGCGTATCCATCATGTTATGCGTAAGCGTCAACTTGGATTGCTCATTGGCTAAGATGAACTGATTGATCTTGCCCGATTGAATCAAACTCAGACTGTTTCCACCTTCTTCATCAAAAAGTACGACCAGTTTCATAAAAAGCAAGCTCAGTATGTCAACAGCCTCGCATGCATACATTGGATTTGCAGTTAAACTCAAATAAGCCCTTTCTACAAGTGTCCATGACATATGCCATTTGTCATCTAACGATGTCACCTTGCCGAACACGTCCTCGGAAAAAGCGATCAGATCCGCTGCCGTATAGCTTCCAAGCTCACTTGTCGAATATACAGAAACTTTCTCTTTACTATGTTTCAAAAGCGATTCCACCGCTTCATAGGATTCATTCATTTGATCGATCTCCACGATTGGGCCAATTACCGATTTCACCTTAATGCCCCATACATTGATAAACTCATCATGCAATCCCGACAACAGCTGACTGAGCTTCTCTAGGTCATCCTCGTCATACGTTTCGATATAACCGAATATCTTATTCCCCATTACATCTGAGGACAAGGCATCAAAATCGAGCTTTATCGCACTTCTAAAACTTTCCGATGCGTCAAACAGTCGACTGTTGTAATCGCTGATTTGCTTCCAGTTCACATCGTCAGGAAGACCGATCGCCTCAAGTCCGACAATTCGTCCCTTTACAAAATCCAAACCTAGCAATTCCCTATAGTGGGAATACATATGGGGTACCGCCCGATTGTTAATGATGGAATGAAAGAAATTGTTCTCGACGATACTTAGCGATTTATACAGTTTATCGATGCTTTCTAACTCGATATCCCTTCGATTTTGTTCTCTTTTTATCTTTTCTACAACAGCACTGATCAGTTCGATCAGCTTTGCTTTTGTTAGTGGCTTGAGTACATAATCTTCAATTTGAAACCTAAAGGCTTCTTTTGCGTAGTCGAACTGATCAAAAGCTGTGGCGATGATGATCTTCACTCTTGTATCAAAGCGTCTTGCACGTCTGATAAATTCAATTCCGGTAATTCCAGGCATTCTTATGTCAGTCATTACGATATGTGGCCGAACATTCTCAAGCTGAACCAAACCTTCTTTGCCATTTCTAGCGGTGTAGATTTCGAAATCCGTAAAATTCAATTTTAAGATATGTGAAACTGAATCAAGTACAATTTGCTCGTCATCGATTATAAGAATTCTCATTTTATCACCTGTTTCTTATTGGTAGTTGTAAAATCACTTTTGTTCCAATCCCCTGTGTACTGTCAATGGTAAGTACATGAGACTTACCATAAAACGCGCAAAGACGCTCGTATACGTTGGCAATTCCCAGCCCTGTGGTATGTCCCAGTCCATTTTGATATCCGATCTGAGGCTCGTAGGCTGTCCTTAACATCTCCATACGCGTTGATTCATCCATCCCTTTTCCATTGTCAAGTATGGTAATACTCAGCACGTCTTCTCCAACTTCAGCATAAATCTCAATTTTTCCATTGTCCTCTTTATCTTTCAATCCATGAATAAGCGCATTTTCGACAATCGGTTGAAGCACCAGCGGGGGCATGACTTGTTCAAGGGCAAGATCATCGATCTCATAAGTGATGCTTAACATCTCTCCAAATCTAACTGCCATCAAATGCTCGTAATGTCTGATATTCTTAATCTCATCGTACAATGTCACCGAGTTATCAAGGCTTTGAATATTATACCTGAACATACGGGCCATATGGTCTAAAAAGTCAGCAGTCCTGTCGGCATCTTCTAAAATCGCAAGTTGTAATCCGGCATTGATTGTATTGAAGAGAAAGTGTGGATTGATTTGTGATTGCAAGGCCATCAGTTCTGCTTGCTTAAGCAGGTTCTGCATTTTTAAGTTTTCTACTTCAGTCAATCGAAGCTTGTTTTCAGTTACTGCCTTATCCTTTAAGGCTTCAACATAGCTTTTGATATTCGCAGACATTTCTTTAAATGTTTGAGTAAGTACCTTAGCCTCGTCATATCCATGAACCGTCTCCACTTCAAAGTCGTAATTGCCGGCTGAGATATTTGTCGCATAGTCAGATAACTTCTCAATCGGATTTGCGACCGCCTGGGTAAAATCGACAATGAATACGACACCAAGCAGCAGCACGACTACAAAAATACCGATGAAAACGAGTTTGATCTGATCAATTGTCCTGGTCATCGCAATGAACTCATCAACATTGTTGTTGAAAGCTCCGCCGTTGATGTCATCCATCACCACAGCGATATTGGCACTTATTTTCTGTAGTCTCTCAAAGGACAAGATCGTTGCTTCGATATTTCTAGCCCTTTTATTGGTAATCGATTTAGATGCTTCTTCAAAATAACCGTCAAGCATATTGCCGATGCCGTTAAACTTTAAAACAGACTCCTGATGACTAAGTCCCAATCTAAGTTTCTTTTGCATCTCACGCAGTCTTTCGAGCGAGTCTAGATAACTGACAAAACTGTCAGAACTCTTCGTGTTCAAATACGATTCAAGGTTTTTTTCAAAGCGGATCATTTCATCGGCCAGCGTATCAAGCGTCAGGCTGTCAGAAAACATCGCGGTAAAATTCTTGCTGATATCAAGCGTAATATAAAACATGCTAAGATAGCCAACTAACAAGCTCACAAGTATCGTAAGCGTAAAACCGGTAACCTTTGTTCTTATGGTTGTTTTTCTAAGCCTTTTAAATAACGACATAACTTCCTCTGTTCTATTCCATGACATTGATTTCGATATTCACATAGGACGATTGAGACTTATTCTGATTAAGTGCGATCAAAGCTCTAATCGCCTCATCACCCATAATATCAAAACCAAGGTCGATACTTGCGTAAACGATACCCTTTTTAATTCCTTCAAGCGTTGCCTCGAGATTTCCGCTACCGATCAACCTTATGTCACTTACTCGATTGAGGTCGACAAGTAGGTTCATCACCCTAGTAGTATCAAGCGGATCTGTACAAACTACGGTATTGATGCTGTCTTCACTTAAGTGACTTTCCAATAACAGTTCAGCCCTTGTCTGGGCAGTATAACCGATATAGACGATTTCCAGGACGCCTTCCTCTGAATCTACCGGTCTAAAACCATTCAGAAAATTATTCCTTGCAGAACCCGAACTGGACTCATAATCTCTTCCAAGTAAAAGTAGTACTTTTGCCTTGTCCGTACGCCCCTCAGTCGCAAGAGCGGCGCTTACCTTACCTGCGTTGAACTTGTTGCTGCCGATGTAGACATCTCGATAGGATTCCGGAGAATCATTGCCGACAAGTACGATAAAAATGCCCTTTTGCTGCATTTTTATAATATTGTCCTTCGCTTTGGAATTTGATTTGAGCTTCACAATGATACCATCCACCTTCATTTGCTCGGCTATTTCAAATGCCTGATTGATACTTGTCTCGTCTTCTGTCACAAGGGTCGTTTCAAGAACCACATTATATTCATTGATCGCATCCTCCATGCCCGCAAAAAAATCAGCGGCGCTTTGCGAGCTGTCGTCATCAGTAATCAATGCGTAATGAATGACTGGCGACTGATTGTCCTTAAAAAACTCACTACGGTAGTGCCCTAAGTCAAGGGATAGCACAACCGCATAGGTAATCAAAATAACCAGCGCCAGTATTAGTGCTATTTCAAGCCATTTTATCCGCTTCATATCCGTCCTCATCATCCAGGTTTTAAAAAAAACCACGAATGCCGTTTGGCTTACGTGGTTTCTTGGCACATTCAATTATGACAATATCTTAATCCTTTGTTGCTGTCAAGTCACTTACACCCGCTCGGGTGAAATTCAAGGACGATTTTTTCGTCTGACCCCTTCTTACAATTCGATATGAAATAGATTGACCTGTTTTTCAAGCTTGTCGATGATTTCTTGCAGCTCATGCATGCTGGAGCTGATTTCCTCGACATGCGATGCGGATTCCTGAGAGGCACTGTTCACTTCGCCTATGGCTTCATGGTTTTTGTGGGACAAGTCCTTGATGAAGTCAGTTCTTTCAAGTACCAGGGCCTGATGCCTCACCAAGGTCTCCATTTGAGATTTCACTCTTGTCATCTCAGAGATGATCTCCCTTGTGGATTCCTCAGTCGTATCGTAAGCGGAAATAGTCTCTATCACTTGTGTCTGCGCACCTGCGACCGCCCCCACCTGTTCCTTGGCGATGCTGTTTGACGCTTGGATGTCGTTAAGGACCGTATGGACGATAGTGTCGATTTTTTCTACAGAGACAGCGGACTCCTCGGCGAGCTTTCTGATTTCCTCTGCGACTACCGCAAATCCTCTCCCTTGCTCACCTGCTCGTGCGGCTTCGATCGATGCATTGAGCGCCAGCAGGTTGGTCTGGTTGGCAATCCCCTTGATGGTTCCTATGATCGATAGGATCGCTCCCGAAGTGTCGTAGAGAACCGACAACTTGTCATTGATCGCCATGAATCCTTTGGCAGTCGAATCGATCGTCGTCTTCATTTCCTGCATCGCCTTATTCGAAGCGTCGGCATACCCTCTCACAGCGTCACCTGCCGTTGTCGCCCCTTCGATCGTTTCAAAGATGGAGTTCACACTCGACTGGGTGTCTTCGCTGATGAGTCCAAGGTCGTCCACAGCCCTTACCTGTCCATCCACATTTTCTTGAACCACACTTAGACTTGCCGTGTTTTCCTGAACCATCGCTGAAATTCCCGTAGTCGCATCTTGGATTCCGTTGAACGTCGAATGGATACCTCGTGTCAGCTGTTGGATCTCTCCGATAAGCAGCAGGTTGTTGATCTTCATAGTTCCAAGAGCCTCCGCCAGACCTTTGAACTCACCTTGATAGTTTTCCTTGATGGTGACAGCCAAGTCGTACCCTGCCATCTGCTCACATGCGCTTTTGAGTTCCTTGATCGGTCTAAGCAAGAAATGAATCGAAACGGAAAGAGAGACGGCTATGACGATCATCGCAATAATCGAGATGAGTTCCAGTTTTATGAAGGCCTTTTTTACCTGATCCACCTCGTCGGTGACATCAAAATCCATCCCTAGGGCTGCAACCACCTCTCGATCCTGGTTAAGCAGTGGAAAGTAGTTGCTGTATAGTATCTCATTGTTATACTCTTCGAACTTTCCATACAATTTGGTTTTCGACTCAAATACCTTATCATAGAAGGTATCGTATTCATTTTCTGTCGGCTCGTTGATATCCACCGACTCCTCATCATCCACAGATAATCCATCTACGATGTACACGTAACCGGCATCTGTTTTCTTTACAATATGTAAAAACTCAAGATTGGCAGAATCCCTGATCGTGATCAGGTTGGCCTTGACCTTCACATAGTCCGCATCGTCTTCCTCGATACCGTCTGTCAATAGCTCCTCAAAGTTCACTCTTGATGAGACTGCGCTGTAGACTCCATTTACCGTCTGTTGCATCTGCCTTGAAAGTGATGTGGACAGTGCGCTGTAGGTCGTCACCGATATCACTCCTACTAGCATGATGATTAGGATCAACACCAGGCCTATAATCTTAACACTTATTTTTTGATGCTGTTTCATGTTTGCTCCTCCTTATTAATGACCTTGATATCATAGCAGATTAACCTTAACTCAACATTAAAAATAGATTATGTTTTTGCTTTATCTGATGACAGTGACTTATAAAAATGACACAATGAAACTTATTGAGGAAAATCCGATCATTCAATCGAAGGAGATACCATGAAAAAGAAGATCATATTCATCACGACACTCTTGTTAATGCTCACCCTCAGCGGATGCACGAGCCTTAAATCCCAGTTCAAGGACTTAAGCGCCGAATGGGTGGGACTTGAAAGAACCTTCACGGTCTTCAACGACTATGGTGACATCACCATGTCCGTCACAGGCACCAACACCGACATGCAACCCTCAGAAGTTGAAAACGTGCTGATGATCGAAGTCGACGGAAGCAGATGGCAGCACGTGGGATCGACAATGATCGCATTTGAAACAGGGCTTGTCAATCACATCGACGCCTACAAGGACGCACTTGACTTAAGCGGCGACAACAGCGGCACCATCACCTCTATCGACAAGGCGCTCAACCAGTTCTTCTCGAACACGTCAGGACTTGCGAGAGTCGTCATCATCAAAACACAGACAGGCATGCCGATTGCAGTTTACGAAGGCGACAAAGTGCTTGTAGAGGCATCCGCGCTCCCCAATACGACAAAGATACTGATCGACAACAAACGCCTGCATGTCTACCGGGCAGACCTAGAGATCATCGAAAAGTCATTATTTGATTAAGTCACACTAAAACACCCCACATCATTGATGTAGGGTGTTTGTTATTTCATTCTGAATTCAACTCGAGTGTCAAACTCGTGTAATTTTCGACGTGTGGACTGACTGAGCCCTGCCATTCCGTCAATCGGCAGATAACACGCCCTAAGGTCGTCGAACAGATACAGCACCTGATTGCTGATATAGTAGATATCCTCTAGTTCGAACTCCTGAATCATCGCGAATGGAAAATTGTACATCATCATCTGATTCTTGATGCCTCTGAGATAATCGATTGCTTCTTTCTCGCTCTCAAACTGCTTTAGGACACGTTTGTCAATCTCTTGAGATACCATATCCTGAATGCGTATTTCACTGATGATCTTAAAAAGTGTCACTACATAAACCGTCATAATGGCATCCCCCCTAACCTTTCTAAACTTATTGTAACATGTTGGATCGATGCAATTAGGTTACAGTTATATTTCAATTGAAGAGACCTTCCTATAAGATATGAAATCTTCTGTTATCAAGATCCATCCTTGCCTTTTGCATGTAAGGCATAGCATGCATGGGTGAAGTGTGTCCGAAGTTGCCGTTATAAAGCACCGGAAGGTCAGGACGATCCATCTCAGTGGTAAAGACTCTCTTAAAGACGTCTTTGTACGCTTCATAATGGCATTCATCGTATGGCTTTGCTACGAATACGCCCGCTAGCTCATCAAGCACCCCTGTGGCTCTTATGGCCCTAAGCATAAAGAGCAGCGCATCCGGGCTTGGCTGATCCTCACTGGTCTCAAGAAACAGGATCGCCCCCCTGAACACTTCCTTGTCGGGCCAGAGTTCAGTACCCCTCAGCCAGTCCAAAACTTCGACACAGCCACCAAGCAGATGGCCTTCCACCCTTCCAGAGCCCTGGATGACTTCATACCCCTTGGTATCCTCAATCATCGTCCTTAAGGTCTGATTGTTTTCCGTCTTGTCCCAAGGCAGATACTCAGCGGTCCACAGCTTCGCAGGCATGATTTCACCCACTGGCTCCTCGCTGAACATCACCTTTCGCAGATAGGTGTCGGTGTAGTCGTGCATCTTCACATTTTCAGCAAACTCCATCAGGATACACGGTCCGTAAAAACTCTGAACACCTGCCTTAAGCATCATGAAATGGTTCACCGTCGTATCGGAATAGCCCATAAAGAACTTTGGATTTTCCCTAATGACATCATAATCGATGAAAGGAAGTAATCGAATGGTGTCATTGCCTCCGATAGCTGAAATTACCGCCTTGATACTCGTATCCTTAAAGGCATCCATGAGGTCCTTCGCCCTCAGCTCGGGATGTGCTTCGACAAACTCCGTGCCCCTCAAGGCATGGGGCATGGCTACCACCTCTAGTCCAAAATCTTCCTCAAGTCTTTTTTTTGCGAGCAGGTAGCGCTCATGAATCACCGGGTCTCCTGCTCCGCCCCATGATAAGCTCACAACTGCGACCTTGTCTCCCGCCTTCAACTTCTCAGGTCTTATGATATGCATCTTGTCCCTCCTCTCTCCAATCGGTTCATGTCTTGTCACTTACAAGGCTGAACCATCTTACTGTCCTGTCGATGACAAATCCCATCTTCTCAGCGAGCCTGATAGAAGGCAGATTCTCTTTTTCGATATGGACATAGACGGGCAGTCCGTCCTCTCTCATCCTTTTCACGATAAAGGCTGTGATCTGCTCGCCGAAGTGCTTGCCTCGATGGTCGGGCATCACATATAAGAATCCGATCGCGCCGTCGTCATGGGTCAGCGCCCAGGCGACAAGTTCTCCGTCTACACGTATTCCGCCGTGATAGCCGTAGTCGATCTGCTTCTTCACATAATCGATATCCGTGTATTCGCCATAAGCGTGCGCATTCTGAATCGCGTGCGCATCCTGTAAAGTCAGTTCTTCTACAGCACTCATATCACCTTGTACTTCTACTGAAGCTGGCAGGTAGAGCCTCTCGCAGATAAGTTCTCTGACCCTTATGTCAGTCGGATCGATAAACTTGACCATCCAGTCCTCGATCAGCGCGAAGTTCGAGTAGACCTTGGGCACCTGTTCGAGTAGCTCACAAAGCCCCTTCTCCGAGTCCACGCTCAAATAGGTCCAGGGCCTGTCGCTATATCCGACAAAGACATGGTTGTTTTTGTTTTCATAGTCGAATAAAGCTTCATGATGACTCATGAAAAACCTCATGTTGTCCTCAGGTGTCGAATGTTCTTTGAGCATCAACTGGCATTTGCCGACCCAGTCCACCAAAAAATCCTCATTGGTGAGTATTCTGTCTTCTAGGTCTGCAATCGTCTTAAGGCCTATATTCAGGGACTCCTTGGCAAGTCGTCTATATAAGAAATGATCATCATCCGCAGGGTCGTGGCATACCTCAACACGCTTGACTCCCTGCCTATACAGATGGAGAAGCCTGTGATGGCCGTCGATTGAAAACCATTTGTCCAGATACCTGATCACAAAAATGTCACCGATAGACTCATAAGTTTCAAAGCTCGCCAGAGCGGACCTCAGCTTTTCATCGCTTAAAAAATGCTGCTGAGGAATTATTTCTTCAATTTCAAGTATTAGTTTTTCCATAGTGGGCTCCATTTAGGTCATAATTTGGTGTTACTCTAAGTATAACCTTTAAAGTCCCTTTCTGTTTCAGCAAAATTCAAAACCGCTCCTTTTTAACTTATGGATTGAGAAAATTTCATAATAGGTCACAAGGGATATTGCATAATATATATTGGTATACTAAAGAGTCTACTCTACTAGATATAGTGTGATCTTCTTTTTGAATGTAATTATGCAATTTCCTCGATTGACAAACTATATTGTGCGCAATATAATGGTTGCATAAAATAAAATTGCGCGCAACCTAAATTAAGGAGAAACATATGTCATTTTATCAGCTAGAAGCAGTGGATGGATTCAACAAGGTAAAATCGATGCAAGCCTACAAGGGTAAAGTGGTTCTTGTGGTGAACACGGCAAGCAAATGCGGATTCACACCTCAGTTCGAGGGGCTTGAAGAACTGTACAAGACCTATAAGGATCAAGGCCTCGAGATTCTAGGATTCCCATGTAATCAATTTAAAGAACAGGAACCGGGTTCGCAAGACGAAATCGTTCAGTTCTGTCAGCTCAACTACGGAGTGACCTTCGAAATCTTTGAAAAGGTAGACGTGAAGGGGGAGAACATCCACCCCATCTTCGATTACCTGACAAACCAGAAAAAAGGCGCGCTCGGATCAAAAGACGTCAAGTGGAACTTCACCAAGTTCCTGATCGATCAAAACGGAAAAGTCGTCAAACGATTTGCTCCGACAGACACACCAAAAAAGATTGAAAAATCCATTAAAGAGCTCTTATAGGTCAGATGATGAACAGCGATGAGATCTTAAAACTCGACAACCAGCTCTGTTTCGCACTCTATGCCGCCAACAGGGCGATGACAAAAATGTACAAACCCCTGCTCGATCCCTTTAGCCTCACCTACCCCCAGTATCTGGTACTGTTGGTGCTGTACGAAAGGGACAAGCTGACTGTGAACGAACTCGGGGACAGGCTTTACCTCGATTCAGGCACACTCACGCCTCTGCTTAAGCGAATGGAGCAGGCGAAACTCGTCAGCCGTCAGCGGTCATCGAAGGACGAGCGAAAAGTCCTGATCTCGCTGACTGCAAAAGCGGTAAAGTTAAAGGAATCGCTAGCAGATGTACCGATGACCCTTTTCCGTGAATACGGCTGCGAGCCGACCCAGATCGTCGAACTGAGAGAGACACTCCGATCACTTGTTGATCGACTTCAAAAAAACACATAAAAAACGGCCCACCACCTTGACTTGGGTGGGAGGCCGTTTTCATATCGTCTTAAAAGACATCTTCCAATCAGAGCAAATTGGGCCTCACTCGAATCCTCAAATCCTCAAATCCTCCAATCTTCTAATCTTCTAATCTTCTAATCTTCCAATCTTCCAATCTTCTAATCCTCTAAATTGTCGATAACCATCAAATTACCGAATCCGTTCGGCTCGTTCATCACGTCCTCAAAGATGTCGTCGATGATCATAGATAAGTCTTCAACATACTCATATATTGGTTCACCTTCTGGGTATGTTACATAATCCTGAACATCATCTAATATATAAAGCTTTCCTTGCGCATGGAATATTTCCCATCCCTCAACTTCTTCATCGATGATTACCGGTCTGAACTTCACAGTGATCACTGCCTTATACAGCGGCATCTCAGACATGTCCTCAATACCCTCAAGGTCAGCTAGCGCTACAAAGTCTATCAGATTCTCCGAATAGGCGGTCACATTGAGTAGCAAGTAATCAGACTTCGTTTTTTTACCCTTACCTACGTCAAAATTGCTCCATTCGAAGTTGCCGGCATCGTCGAGCACATCTTCATAGTTGCTGATATCGTATGCGTCAAAATCGTCTCCTACCCTATCGACTCCTTTGGAATATTTCCAGTGGGTCATAAAGAATTCATTCTCCAAATCCACCGTTCTTCCAGTCTCGTCGAAAACAGGATCAGCATATAGACCGCTCATGCCCACTAAAAGCATCAGAACCATCACCATGCTTAAAATTCTTTTCATGATATACCTCCTCACAACTGTTTACATCTGTCTTTCCTAATCTATACGCGTTCCAGTCAAGCCCAAAATCAGTTGAGATATGCTCTTCTTATTATACGTATAGGGCGACATAATTCCGAGGTGGTTCAAAGAATTTTTCGATTTTTTTTAAATCACCCTGCTCTTGCTCATCAAATAGGTCGAACGATTGGACGGATCCGTCTTAAACTTCTCTCTCTCTTTCACAACCCACTCCGGAGCCGGTTCATACCCCGAAAACTTGGTTTCAAAGTATCCTTTTCCAGAAGTGTAGGCGTGCACTTCAAGTGCGTAGTTGTGACTGAGTTCGATAGGGACCGTGCCTGAGATCAAATAGTTACCATCCTTGATGATCGGTTCGTCAAAGGTCGCTTTCATTCTCGAAAGGTCGGCGATTGATTTTCCAATCTTATCAAGCGGCACGCTTAGGTCAAACCTGCTGATCGGCCACAACAGATAGGTGCCTGCTCGTCTTATCGCTTCGAAAAGGACAAGCGGCGCAAGATCCCTGTAGTCTTTAGGAGAACTGCAGACACTACTGAACATGTAGCTGATCAGCTCCACCTTCATGTCTGTGATTTCCCAGCCTAAAAGCCCTTGGTCCAAAAATTCGAATACGCCTTCTTCCACCGCATTCTGAAAGGTCTGCTTCAGGTATCCTGTGGTGATAAGGGACTCATACACGATCCCAGAACCGATCGGTAGCGGACTTACCCTAAAACCGACAGCGGCATGAAAAGGAAGCCCCTCTTCATACATACGTACTTCGTAGCTTGCTTGAGACTTAAGCGTCTCCATATAGATGGTCATCGGGTCCTTATAGGTCACTGAAAGGTCGAACCTGCGCAGCAGCATCTCATAAACAATATCCATCTGGACAAAGCCAAACAGCTTCAGGTAGATGTCGTCGTTGAACTCATTGAGTTCAAATTCAAGGTAAGGATCCGCTTCTGAGAGTATTTCGAGTGCGTCGAGGAGCTGTTTTCTTTTCGAAAACTTTTCCGGCAGTATTTTCACCTTTAAGGTCGGCTTAGCAAGTTGCTCGCCAGTGACCGTTTGGTCTATCCCGAATGAGCTGCCCATAGGATAGTGCTGAAGCCCTTGAACGATGCCGATATCTCCAGCATATAACCTGTCCACTTTCACCAGCTCCCCGTCGATGAGCGCTTCAATTTTAGTAATCTTGTCCTCACCGATGAGTTCTCTGACTCCAATATGTCCAGTAGTCAGTTTGATAAAGGATTCCTTTGTCTTCACATGGTTTCTTTGCACCTTGAAGACGATTCCGCCAAGGGCTTCCTCACTATTATAGGCAGGCGCATCCATCAGCTTATGGATGGCTTCTAGGCAGCCCGAAATACCCACGCCATGCATCGCGCTCCCAAATAGCAGCGGGTAGACTTGGCATGTCGACATTAAGGTGCGTATGACCTCTTCCATCATCTTGCGGTTCAGTTCGCCGCTTAGATACCTTTCAAAGAAAGCGTCATCGTAAAGGGCCAACCGCTCGGCGAGGCTCTCATGATCGATTCCGAAAAGGTCGCTCACGGCGGCACCTCTAGCCCCTTCATCAGTAACTGTTTGAAGTGGCAGTGACCTGTCTGTTAGTAACTTGTCGATATCCTCAAAAACATCCACAAGCTTGACGCCCATCCGATCAATTTTGTTGATAAAGATAAGAGTAGGCACCTTTTGCCTTTTCAGTGCCTGAAAGAGCAGCTTGGTATGCGACTGCACGGATTCCTTTGCCGAAATCACGAGGATCGCCGCGTCAAGCACCAGCATCGATCGTTCCACCTCGGCAACAAAGTCCACATGACCCGGTGTATCGATGATATTGATTTTCTCACCGGCGTGCATAAAGGAAATCGGTGCCGACATGATCGATATGCCGCGCTCGCGTTCGAGGTCCATCGTGTCCGTGTGCGTGTTGCCGTCATCTACACGTCCTGCCGACCTAATGACGCCAGTATGGTATAAAAGCTGTTCTGTAAGTGTTGTTTTACCTGCATCCACATGTGCGTAAATGCCTATGTTCTTGATAATTTTATTCATTAAGATAAGATTCATCCTTTCAGTTGAGGACAAATCAGAGTGCATTCTAAAGGCAAATCTCTATGCTATGAAGACACAACCTGGTTCATCCATTTCGTGTTCGAGTTCTCGTTTAAAAGTTTCATAATCTTTCTCATATTTTTTCTCCTTTTCTATTTGAAGTTTATCTATAGTTATTGTCACCACGTCAATCATATCTCAAATTTCGCTTTTCATCTCCTGTCTTACTATGGAAAAAACAGCTATATCAAAAGAATAGCGGCTGCATATAATTAAGAACCGTCCCAGCAACTATCATCCCCATCGCGATATAGAGGACAAATCCCACAAGCAGTCTTGTCGACATGACGCCCTTAAGCATGATCATTTCGGGTAGCGACAGTCCCGCCACAGACAGAATGAAAGCGATACCCGTACCTAGCCCTAAGCCGCTGCCGATCAGCCCAGCTGCTATAGGTACTCCCACAGCGATACCCGAATAGAGGGGGATTCCCACAAGCACAGCAAGAAGTACTTGGGAGGAGCTGGTGCTGTTTTCAAGAAGCGCGCTCATGAATCCTAGGTCTCTGTTGTGAAGCACACTTCCTATCAATATGCCCACCACAAGCATGGGCAAAATCTTTTTAAGTAGTCTAAGGCTGTCTTTAAAGGCATAGCCCACTCTCTCTTTAAAGTTTTCAATATAGGGATTAGCGATGTCCTTCATCGCTTTATCGGTGATCAGCTCATAGCCTATGCCTGTTTTCTCCATCAAAAATCCACCCAAGATGCCAAGCAGCAGACTGAATGTGAGGTAAAAGAGCGCGAGTTTCCATCCGAAGAGTTGCCATACCATCACAAATGCGACTTCGTGCACAAGCGGTGAGGTGATCAGAAAAGAAAATGACAGACCGGGCTTCAGTGCCATTTGTGAGATTCCTAAAAAAATCGGCACTGACGAACAACTGCAAAATGGTGTGATCGCTCCAATCAGGCTACCAAGCGCATATCCTTTGACCCCCTTGGTCTTGCTGAGAAGATCGACCAGCACATGGGGCTTTAAGCTTAGTCTGATCGTGGTCGTCAGTGTCGCCATCCCAAGAATCAAAACCGGTAGCAGTATCATTTCCTGAATAAAGAAGTTAAAGTCCATAAGTATCCTCCTAAATTTAAATGTTGTTATAATCATAAGTTGCACTATGCAACTATATCGGTAAAATGAAAACTACTTTTTCAAGTAGCCTTATCTCAGCAACAATCAAGTTGATTGATCGCCTTTATCAAAAGCGCAAGCGCATCCATGATTTTTTCCTGTTCTTGAGCAGTGAGTGAGTTCACCAACGTCTCATAATAGGCATCCATCGTGTCTTCTATCGATAGATAGGTATCTTTGCCCTTGCCGCTTAGGTGCAGGGTGAAATACCTTCTATCCTCTGGGTTCTCCAGCCGCTCGATTAGTCCCCTGTCCACCAGATTGGAGACGTGCCTGCTAGTGGTGCTCTTGTCAAGATTCAACCTTTGCGCCAGATCGTTGACAGATAGGCCATCCAAATCACCCACTTCTGTAAGGGCGTGGCACTGAACAAGTGATAGCTCACAGCACTTGGTCTGCTGCTCTTCAAGTAGTCCCATTTTTTGAATCAACTCGCGAAACTGATTTCTGATCAACTGTTTCATATCGTCCTCCTTACATTCATTATAGCACAACTGTTGCTATATGCAACTATAAAATTAAAATGAATCAAGCTATTTTCAGCTTGATTCATCATCATTCATTAGTCTAGAAAATTCCTTTTCAAACCTCATCGTCCAGTCGTGGAAGCAGATGGACTTTATTTCTGCCAATATGAGGTTTTCGAACTTGTTGCTGAGTTTGGTCATCGATTCGGTGATACGGCCCTGTATATGGTTAAGCGCTTCTTCATTCGCACCCGAAATGAGAACGATAAAGGTCAGATCGTCATACCTACCTATAAAGTCACCGGTTCTTGTAAGGCTTAAGAGGATTCCGGCAGTCTGCTTGATAAACTGGTTCAAAATTGCAAATTCCTTTACGATCAGTGTCTCAAGGCTTATTCTAACTACCGCATAACTTCGATCGAGTTTTCTTAAATCGACGTGCAGCTGTTTGGTCTTGTTGACAATCGCTTTTCTTGTGTAGACGCCTGTGAGCCTGTCTATCGCCATTCGTCCATGAAGCTCGTCGTCATAGATGGTCACCCTGTTCCTACCACTGTTCTTGGACTCGTAAAGCGCCTTGTCTGCAAAAACAACTCCCTTGTCAAACATCTCATCGCTGTTGGCACTTACCTCGCTGATTCCACCGCTTACCGTCACCACCAAAGACCCGCTACCGAAGGAGATGGTGGTGTTCTCCAAAACGATTCTGATATCGTTGATCAGTTTGAAGGTACCTTCTGTTGACATGGATGTGATGATAATAAACTCCTCACCGCCATACCTGCCCACTATGCCGTTTTCGCCGATGCCGTTTTCGATCACTTCGGCGACGGTTCTGATTACGATATCACCGACATCATGACCATAAGAGTCGTTCACCTTCTTGAACTTGTCGATATCGAGCATGCACACCGAATACGGAGAATCGGGTCCGACCCTATCGAATAGCACATTCGTCATGTTCTTAAAGTTTCTTCTGTTATTGAGACCGGTAAGGGGATCCTTGTTGGCTAAAAAATTGAGTTCCCGTTCGTATAGATGCTGCTGTGTGATATTGGAGACAATACAGAAGTTACCTTCAAAATAGTGAGAGTCATTATAGATCGCGACAAATCTCAACCTTAAGAAAATCTTCTTTCCGGTCACCCGATTGAATATTTCTGTTTGTATCGTCGCAACTCCTTCTGTGATCATTTCTTTCCAGATATGCTTGTGTAGCTGGGCATTGACACCGAGATATTCTAGAAGCCGCTTGCCCCTTACCTCGTCCTTGCTTTCAAAGCCAAGATACTCAAGCAGTTTTTTGTTGATGCTTCCCAGCCGCTGAACCTCGATCACCTGCTCGATGAACTTGTCATCGATCTCATCCGGTATCAAGGCGATTTGGGGCAGTATCTGAAAGAAATAGCCTTCGGTCGAATACTCGAAAAACGCGTTGATCTGCTTCTCACGCTGAGTCAGCGCATCCTTGGCCTTTACCATCTCTGTGATGTTGTATCCCATGGCGATGATGCTTTCCACCTCACCTGCGATGGTCATCGGTTTCAGCACAAAATCGATTTCAAACGACTCGCCGTTCTTATCCAAGTGGGTTCCGCCGAACCTCATGGTTTCTTCCGAACTGAACACATGCCCCAAAGTGAACATCAGCTCGTTTTGCATCTCTTCTGATTGATGCCACCAGGGAAGATCCCAGGCCGCCTTTCCTATGAGCTCCTCAAGAGGAAGGCCCGAAAAATCGAGCATCGCCTTATTGGCAAGCATCAAGGTGGAATCTGTGGTCAGAACCACCACCATCATGTTCAGCTCATCAAATATATTTTTGTAGATTTCTGTTGTATTCTTATCCATAGTCATCTCCATTAATTTTAGGTCGAACCTTTATCAGACATATACCCTACCGGACAAGAACTTATGCATGATCTTTAAAAGCATCCGCCTTAAGGGATGCCTATTGGTTTAAACGTAATTGACCGTGTTTTCGCGTCTCTTTGGAGCCTTTTGACCGCTGATCTTTTTATGCCCGAGAGTCACCGCATAGTAGGGGCTGTAGCCTTTAGGAAGCTTAAGCCTCTTTATCAGCTCAGGACCCTCTTGACTTTTAAAGGCATACTGCACCAAGGCCACCCAACAGGTCCCAAGCCCTAAGGATTCGGCGGCGATCAGCATATTCTGTGTCGCTGCGGCGCAGTCCGTTTTGGGATTCATAGACGCCTCTTCACCGGATATGATCATGACAACCGATGCGTGGTAGAAGATATCGAAGTTTTCTTTTGCGGCCATCTTTCTAAAAGTTTCCACTTCACTGTTTTCCATAAGCTTTAAAGAAGCCTTGTTTAAGTCTTCCACCAGACTTCTGTCCTTAAGCACCGTGATATGCCATGGTTGCGTGTTGTGGGCGCTCGGAGCATAAAGACCCGCTTCGATGATCTGTTCGATATCCTCCTGTCTGACCGCCTCATCTGTATATTTCCTAGTGGATCTACGCGATTTGATGCATTCGATAGTCGTGTTCATTGTATTCTCCTTGTCCAAGTAAAAAACCTCTCTTTGAGAGGTTTCAATTTATAAGAATGGGTTATAGAATCTGGAATGGTTGATAAAGAGTGACACGGATATCGAAAGGGCGAATAGTCCTATCGAAACAGCCAGTGCGACTCCATCTTCTTTTGTCATCTTCTTCGTCGTATACCAGGTTCTTCGCTTATGCTTGCCGAAGCCTCTTAAATCCATCGCGTTGCTGATCAGTTCGATTCGGTCAAGCGTCGAAAAAATCAGCGGTACGACGATCAAAAGCGCATTCTTGAACCGCTCCTTAAGGGGTGCCTTATGCGACAGGTCGAGTCCTCTGGCCTGCTGTGCCTGGGAGATGTTGTTGTAGTCTCTTTGCACATCAGGAAAATACCTAAGTGTCAACGCGACAGCGGTCGCCGCCTTATAGGGAACCCCGATCCTGTTAAGCGACGAAGCGAACTCGCTCGGATTGGTCGTCAAGAGGAACATGATGCCAAAGGGAACCACAGACACGTATTTCATGAGTTTGGTGCCTTGATAGAACAGTTGCTCAGCAGTTACCGTGTACCTTCCGACGATGGTGAACAGCTCATGCCTTGTTCCATACAGCTGCACACCCAGTTCGGGTGAAAAAAGATAGGTGATGACCGCATTGGTCAGTACAAAGGCTGCGACATAGATCACCATGATCTTGATCTGTTTGAAGGTTATCTTCGATATTCTAAGAAGATACATTGAGAACACGATCATAAACGCAATGACTCTGGTGTCATAGGAAAACATCACCGCAAACGTCAGAAATAAGAATGCGATCAGTTTTGTCAGTCCGCTAAGCCTGTGTATGGGGGTGTCCATGATCTGATAAGAAAAGAGTTTGTTTTTCATCTTCTGCTCCTTTCAAAATCAATAAAGTTCTGAACAAACTGTGTACCTTCCTCAATCCCTGCAAGTCCTGCAAGGTAGTAAAGAGAAGTCTCCCTCAGGTTCGCCTTCTCAATCGTCTGGCTATCTGTAAGAATTTGCGCCGGACTCGCATCGGCGATCTTCGTGCCGTCAGCGATCACAACAGACCGGCTCGTATACTCGAGCATCAGGTGCATGTCATGCGTGATCAGGATGATCGTGACGCCCTGAGCGTTGATTTCCTTTAAAAATTCCATGATTTCTGTATAGTGTTTGAAGTCCTGACCGGCAGTAGGCTCATCCAGAATGATGACCCTAGGGTCAAGCACCAGGATGGCTGCGATCGTGACGCGTTTTTTTTGCCCGTAGCTCAGTGCCGCGATAGGCCACTTTTTAAATGGTCTAAGCCCGCAGATGTCCAGCACATGGTCCACTCTCTTTTCGATCTCAGCTTCATCCACATTGCGTAGTCTAAGGCCTAAGGCGATTTCATCGTAGATGAGCGCTTTCGAAATCATCTGGTTGGGATTTTGCATCACAACGCCGATTCTTTGGGCGCGTTCTTTTATGGTTAGGTCCTTCATGTCTTCGCCTAAATAGAGTATCTGGCCCTGGTCCTCCTTTTCAAATCCGGCAAGCAGTTTTGAAAGTGTGGATTTTCCAGCACCGTTTTTCCCTACTATGGCAAGCATTTCACCTTCTTCTATTTCTACATTCACATTTCTGATGATCTTCTTTGAGATATCATATGCGAAATGAATATCTTTCATACTGATAATCGATGCTTTCTTCACCGGAGCTGAGGTCTTTTCAAACGAATGGTGCCAGGTTTTTAATTTTTCCGTTTCACCACTTAAATCAAGACTCCAAAGATAACCCGGGTTCATCTGAGGCTCCACCTTAATACCGGCATATTTTAAGGCTGTGATATAAAGCGGTTCACGGATTCCGTTGTCGATAAGCACCTTTGATGAAACCAGCTCATGAGGGGTCATATCCTCCAGGATCCTGCCGTTGTTCATCACGATTACACGGTCGATCTTTCTGTGAAGCACATCTTCAAGCCGGTGTTCGATGATGATCACCGTCTTTGAGGTCTCTTTGTGGATCTCATCGATGATCTCAATCGCGGCTTTACCCGTAAGAGGATCCAGATTGGCAAGCGGCTCATCAAAGAGAAGCACCTCCACATCGTCTACAAGTACCCCACCAAGCGCGGTTCTCTGCTTTTGTCCGCCAGACAGCTCAAAGGGCGACGCCCCGAGCATCGACGACATGTCCACCATCTCGGCGACTCGCTGAACCCTTTCCTTAAGCTCTTCATGAACGACATTGTCGTTCTCAAGTGCGAAGGCTATATCTTCTCCAACGGTAAGACCGACAAACTGCCCGTCCGAATCCTGTAGGACGGTGCCAATGATCTTTGAATGCTCAAAAATATCCTGTTCATGTGACGACCTTCCATTGACGATCAGGTCGCCCTGATACTCGCCATGGTAGGCAAAGGGAATCAGACCGTTGAGGCAGTGGCCTAAAGTGCTTTTGCCACTGCCGCTTGGTCCGACAATCAATATTTTTTCACCACGATAAATAGTCAGATCGATGTTATGTAATGTCGGTTCAGATTGACTATAATACTGAAATGAATAATTCTTAAATTCAATAATCGGTTCTCTATTCATATATGTCTCCTGCAATAAGCAAAATGCAACCTTCTTTAATTCTCTCTAGTCTCTGGATAAGCTTCCTTTTTTAGTTCTTGTTTTTGAGTAAGCGATCAGCAGAAGCGTACCGAAGACACCCGCGCTCACTGAATTCATGATAGCAGCGACAACCCCTTGTGTAAATACAAGATTTGCAGGTTCTGAATAAATCGCGATATCAAGCACAGGAGCAACGATCACCCATGCGATCGCATTGCCGATAACTTGAATGATATTGAAGGTCATGATATCCTTCATGCCGAACTCTCCGCCTTCGATGCCTGTTCTTGTAAATGCGAAACCAAATACAAAACTTGCCACACCACTTGCGATAACCCAGCTCCACCAAGGCGATCCGTATTGAAGCGAATCACTTAGGGCATGTCCGATAAAGGCGATCAGTCCGCCTGCGATCGGTCCGAACAGCACAGCAAAGAAAGCGCTCAAGCCATAAGCGGATTGAAAGCTAGTTTCTGGAATCGGAGACGGAATCTTAATATACATAAATAATAGCGTAAATATCGCAGCACCAAGACCTGTTGCTACAATTGTTCTTGTTGTAACTTTAAAGTACTTATTCATCTTTTCCTCCTGTAATTGACAATGAAACATTCCCCTGCATGACATATATGAACACTACTGAATTATATCATAAGTATAGGACCCTTAATAGTTTTGAACCGAAAACCCGTTCGGAACCTTACTTAATTTACCCTACTAAGCTAATCCGACAGCTTTTTGAACTCGATGGTCCAGTGTATGCCGGTTCCTACGCTATAGGCTCTGGCGAAATTGCCCTGATTGATGGCGACGGCGGTCCTATAGAGCGAGTTCATATAAATGATCTGTTCGCCCACGTACACATCGTCAAAGGACTTTCCGTAGATGATCCTGTTGTTGTAAACGACTGTGGGACCGTTCTTTATCAAGACTTCGACCCTGTCCCCATGTTTAAACCCTAAGCTTAGGAAGTCCTCACTTGGGATATTGGTCCAGAGGCTTCCAAAACGCACGTCTAGAATGTCAATGCATCCCAAAATGCTGTTTTCACTCCTTACAACCTCGCCGATATTGAGTTCAACGATCTTTTCCACAGACAGTTCCTCGCCGACCTCTTCAAAAGATATCTCACTCGCCGCAAGCTTGGCACCCGTATAGGCGTAGACATCCCTTCCATGGAAGGTATGCGAGTTTTCCGAGTTACGTCTCCTATGCACATTCTCTTCAATCTCACGTACGGCGACAATCCCCACGTATTTGTTAAGGTGCGTCAAAGTGCCATTGTCGGGCGTGACGATATACTGCCCCGTACTTGTTTTAGCGACAACACTTTTTCTTGATGATCCCACACCGGGGTCCACCACTGACACGAACACAGTTCCTTTCGGCCAATACTCGGCGGTCTGGTATAACCTGTAGGAAGCCTCCCACACATTGTAGGGCGTGATGTCATGTGTCAGATTCTGCACGTTAAGACTCTTGTCCACTTCAAAGGCGACACCTAGCATCGCCGCTACCGCACCATCGACAAGACCGAAATCACTTTGAAAAACTAAAACGCTACTCATGGTTTCCCTCCTAATACAATCCATTTGTCAATCTCCTTAAAACCTAGACTCTTAAATAAGCTCTCAGGTCCTATACCGTTATAAAACAAGCAAGCGGTTTTCCCCTGACTGATCAGGTCTGAACAAAGTCTTGAGATCACTTGCCTTGCAAGCCCGCGCCTCCTATAGCCGGGAAGCGTCATCACACCACCGATCATGGCTGAAACGCCAGTCTGGGCAGCGGTGTTCCCGTGGCATACGATACGGTCGTTTTCGGTGATGAACACATGTGTCCCCTCACCGCTTTTAATCCTGTTCTCTATTTGCTTGCACCGCTCGCTCACACTGGATGAATAAAGCTGCTTAAACTCCTCAATGTGACCGTAGGCGGTGGCGATGGCAAGTGCGTCCGCCTCGCTTGCTGTCTTTACCGCCCCCTTGTCCTCTGACAGCGACTCAGTACTTGTCAGCTGGGCAAAATTCATCGCCTTATAGTCAAACCTTTCCCTCACTAGCGGATAGATCTGATCGATGACCGCTGCTTTTCCGCTGATAAGCCCTACCTCATAGGTTTCCAAAAGGGCAAGAATAGGCTCGCACTGGAGCACTGTTTTGGTGTATAAAATAAAATTATCGTGATACCTAAGCACCACCCCGCTCAACCCTTGTCCACCAGTCTGAATCCAGACCTCTTGAAAGTCGTTGTCAAATCCGAACCTTTCTATGTCCCCAATGATGAAGATGTTGATGCTCGGTTCTTCTGTCAAATACTCCAATAGGCTTTCCCGATGGTCTTCCGTCGCTTTCAATAGCACATTAACACTTCCTTTTCATCCTTATATCCAGATGCTTATCTCGTATTTCTCAGGAATAAAGTAAAACTTACACCTGCAAATAGGATCTCCTTCATCCGTATAGAGCAGCTCCTCCAGTAATATGATCGGTTCCTTCTCCTTCACCTTCAAAAACTTTGTGATATGGTCCTCAGCCACAACCAGCTTGATAGCCATACTCGCACGGCTCGCCATTTTGAAGATCGTCTGGTTGATCAGATCAGAAACCGAATCCTTATCGTTCAGATCTATTTTCAAATGGTCGAAGCGCTTTAGCGGAATCTGAATGAACGCATGTCCGAAAACTTCGTCTTTCACTGAATAGACCGCATTGCTCGCAAGAATGATCTCGTGGTTTTCAATCCCCAGCTGCTGACTTGCGATATCCGTCGGTGGCGCAAAATTATAATTGATCTCGATTTGGTCGATTTCACTGACCGCATATTCGATCATCGGATTAAAAAGTTCCTTCTGCAGCGGATCAAACTGTTTTTTTGTCTTACTCACGATCGAGCCTTTTCCCTGATGTTTACGAATGAGTCCGTCTTCTGTCAAAATCGTCAGCGCCTGTCTCAAGGTATGCCTGCTCACATCGAACTCTTTTGTCAGAACCGCCTCACTGGGCAGTTGCATGCCGTCCTTGTAATCACCGCTCATGATTTTCGTATATAGAGCGTTATAAACAGGCACATATAAAGGTATCTTCTCGGAATCATTCGCCTTAATCGTCTTTGAACTCAATTTGTCGCCCCCTTGTCTAAGCTTGTCCTACATATAACTAACTTGTTCAACAAGTTATATCCAATTATATCATAGCCTGACCATCCGTCAATCGAATACTGAAAATTCACACAACTCAAAACGAACGGAATAAGACCTGCTTTTTATGGGTAAAACCTAATTATCCCTAGCAACTGTGATATAATAGCGTGACTGACAAGTACGAAAACGGAGGAACCGAATGAAAGTGATAAAATTTGCAATCAACGAAGCGTATTATACAAGGTTTCAGGACATTTGTTTTGATGAGGATATCACCATTAAAAAGAAGTTGAACGTACTGCTCGCCAAGGATACCGATCCTTCTGACTTTACAGACTACTTTCCTGCGACAAGTGAAGCGGAGTTTAAAAAAGTCACGCTAAAGCTCAATGACGAGCTCTACAAAAGCATCATGAAAAACTGCGGCAGGTACGATTTAAGAAGCTCAAGATATGTTCCCTACCTGATCTATAAGTTCCTATACGAAAAAGACAACGGACTGGCATAAAAAAACGTATCCAAAAATTTTGGATACGTTTTTTATGTATATCGCTTCAAGCCCTTACCTCAGGGTCTCTTTAAAAACTCGTTTTGCATTAGGATCCAATCCGAAAGCTCTTTCAAGTTTTTGGGTAACACTTCAAAAACCACAAACTCGGGATCGATCAGACCTAGAATCTCTTGAGCGATCTCATCGTGAAAGGGTAGATGCGTATCAAGTTTTGAGATTTCATGTATAATCTGTTTGAACCGCTCATTGACATCCACATCAAGGATAGGGCTCACCTCATGAACCTGAAGTCTTGAAAGTCCGTCACCGGGAAAAGAACCATTCAGATGAACACCCCGAATCAGCTGCTTCAATGCGCCAAGCTCATCAAGGACCTTTTTCACCGCTTCGAGAGATGAACGTGCATCCACGACATCTCCTTGTGCGATGGACAGGTGTGAGACATCGAGTAGGAGCCCCTTGTTTTTATAACGGACTCCACTGAACAACCGTTCGATCAGCTCTTTCTTATCAAGGCGCAGTCCCGGCCACCATAGGTTTTCAAACAGGAGCGGTATGTCCACATCCACATCGAACGCCTCGTTCACAAGCTCGATCGTGGCATCGATGATCTCCTCATCCGTATAGGCATAATCACCGGTAAAGACCTCATGCATTCCGATATGGCTCACATGAAACACCATATATTGCGCCTCAAGCTCTACAGCCTTCTTCAGTTCAAACCGGTAGCGGTCCACTAAGGACTCCCTTCCATGACCTCCGTAGAGCCTCTTGGCAGCCTCAAGGTCACCCAAATTACGGATGAGCGCTTGCGTATCCCCAGTCCATAAGTCCATCCAGTAGGGCCAGTACCTAAGGTGCAATCCCTTTACCAGTTCCTTTGGAACACCGATTTCATCCTCAAATAGAATCAGTTCGATGCCATCCAGCTGATGTTCCTTTAAAAATGCCGACAAGCCGCCACTGAAATCACTGAACCAATCCAATCGGCTTTTAAAATTGGACAGATTGATCAGATACATGATGAACCTCTATTTCTCGTCATTAAACTTCAACGCTTCCATCTCAAGTGTGTAGATGTCGTCCACGCGCTCAAGCATCAGCGTGTGCGCATCAATTAGTGCCTGATTGTAGATCATAGGACCTACTTCCTTCAAAATGAAATCCAGCAAGACTTCACCACCTACCCTACCTAGTTCTTCCTCGCGTTCTCGTTCAAAGAAGGTCTGCAGGTCGTAGAGTATCTGGTCCTTTATCGCTTCTGTCAATTTAATTTTTTCCATGGTATCCCTCTTTGTCTTAAATAAATTTTCGAAACTACATCCGTTCTGTAAGGCAGCCCAAAGACTGACGACAGTCTAATTTGTGATTCTAGCCTGTTTGAACTATACAAACACTTCTATCAGGCTGTTAAGGCCGAAGCTTGCCATCCAGATTCCCGAAAACAGAACAAAATTCTTAACCGACACGATAAAGGTCGTCGCCTTGTTCTGTTCCTTGAAAAAGCTTTTTAAATTCTGTACGATCGGTATGGCCGACACGACCACCAGTAGGTTGATCACAGGCAGCAGATTGAAGAGCACTCCAGCAATCACCACGGCAAAAGATCCAAGATAAAGCAGCGCGAACAACTTGAGTGACAACTCCCTACCTATGAAATATGGAAGTGTGAATCTCTTATTGTGAATGTCATCTTCAACATCACAGATGTTGTTTGCAAGCATGATCCCAGCAATCATAAAAATCAGCGGCAAAGCCGTAAATCCGATAATCGAAAGCTCGACCAGGTTCACCTGCAGATTGTAGTATGCTCCTCTCATATAAGCGATTACCAGTCCGTTCTGATAGATCTGCATATAGATCGCAACAAAATAAATAAGACCACCCATCACAAGACCGGAGAACAGCTCTCCTAAGGGTGTGCGCGAGATGGGTAGTGGACCATAAGAATACAAGATTCCTACGAAAAATCCGATCGCGCCAACCAACAAAATGACCCAGTCAGTCAATAAGAACAGGGCAAATCCGGTGGCAACACCAATCAGGAGCATCATGACGATAGCGGCGACAGCCGTATTCTCATGTATTCCGTCCTTAACCATGGCGTTATGCTCTTCGTAATTGTACCCCTCACGTTTGATGGCTTTTCGATAATCGACAAGATTGTTGAGTGCTGTCGTAGACATATCGACGCACAGCATGCTGATCAAAAACAAAAGAATAAGTCCAGGCTTAAACACCTGATACCTGTAACTACAAAATAGGATTCCCAGTAGAAGTGGAATCACGCTTGCCACTTTCGTCTGGATCTCCACTAGCTTTAAAAATGATTTTAACTTCAAAATATCCACCTACTTTACAATGGCTTATTTAAAATGATGTGGTACAGATTCTGAGGCCTTCCCACACCGCCATACGATAGTTCCATCTTTACAAAATGTCCTCTTTCAAGCTCTTCTAGATATCGCCGTGCGGTGATCCTCGAAATTCCAAGCTCCTTTGAGATGATGGAAGCCGTGAATCCCTCATTGGGATGTTCTTTTAAAAATCGGTAGATTAGGTCCTGAGTCATGTTCACAGGTTCTTCCACCACGACTTCACATGCGATATTCATGATTTTGTTGATGTCTTCCTGAGCTAGCTCTTCACCCTTAAGCATGCTTTGTCTCATGCTCTTGAACCTAGTCAGGGCTTCGGAGAAGCGTTCGTACTTAAATGGTTTCACCAAATAGTCGAATACCCCGAAACGCCTTGTGAAATCGACGGCGTTCGATCTTTTATCGGCAGTGATCATGATGACGTCTGTATCCATCTCCTTGTGCCTGATCCATCTCAAAAGATCGATTCCCAGACCGTCAGGCAGATACACATCCAGTAGCACAAGATCCACAGCTTCGGTATTGAGCACAGCCTTGGCCTCTTCTATCGAACGAACCGACTGCAAACATTCATAACCGTCTATCTTACTTAAAAATTCTTCATTTATCCTTTGGACCATCGGGTCATCTTCAACAATGATCACCTTAATCAAATGGGATGACAACATGCCAGAATACCCCCTCGTCGTTTTGCCACTCTATCGTTCCGCCAATCGAACTCACAATGCTCTTCACCAGATAAAGGCCGATTCCCTGACCGTCTTTTTTAGTGGTGTACCCTTTGTTAAAAATGGCATCACCAGTCAATTCGTCAATTTCAGGTCCCGTATTGTAGATTTCTATTTCAAGCACATCGGAAAGGTCATTGATGAAAAATGAAATCTTTCTTTCGGCAACATCCGATTCGATAATGCTGTCAAAACTGTTGTCCAACAGGTTTCCGACAATCGAGCAAAGTTCCTCGGAGTTCAGCTTATCCGGCAGCTCCACCAAATGGCTCTCGTCAGTGATCTCAAGCTGCACCCGTTTTTCACTGAATTGATTGTACTTGCTCAGTAACAGGCCCGCAAGCTTATGGTCCCTGATGTGTTCTGTAAGCAGGTGATCCAGTTGTGAGCTCCCCTGGGAGATCTGGTCCACAAAATCTATGGCCTCATCCAAGTGACCCAGCTGCAGTAATCCTGAGACCGTATGCAGTTTATTCATAAACTCATGGTTCTGAGCCCTAAGCGTATCCACTAATGTCCTATAATCTGTTATTTCTTCGGCAAAGGCCCTTGCCTGAATCAAATCCTCGATACTAGCGACCACGCCTGTCACTTCATGCTTCGAATCATGCATAAGGCAAACATTGATCACGACCGTATTCGCGCCGTGTATCGCAAATGTCTCATTCTCACATCCGGTTCTCTTTTCAAGCGCCTGCATCAGGCGGCTGGAGAGGCCTGAGGCATAAGCCGACAGTTCCTGATTGTCAGCATCGGTTGGCAGTCCTAATAGCGTTCTTGCCTTGTCGTTCGAAAGCAGCAACTTTCCTTTGGTATCGACTGCGATGATGCCCTTATCCATACTTTGAAAAATTAGATCTCTTTCTGAAAGCAAAAGCCCTATCTCCTTAGGCTCGAGTCCGAAAATTGATTTTTTAATGTTCATCGACAAAAAATAAGCGATGATGATCCCGATACACACCGAAACCACGAGGGCCAGTTCAAGTGATCGCTGATGAATCTCGCTCTCCACCTTCACCTGATCGGTAAGAAGCCCCACAAGTACCGCTCCAAGCTGTTTTCCATCATGGTTTATCGGAACAAACGCCCTAATCGCAGATATCAGCTTATTGCTGTCGGCGAGCAGATAGGCTTCGCCATGATCGAGCACCCTGGATTCTCCGCCGTTCTTATAGGGTTTTCCCAGACCGCTTTCATATGGATAAGAGTATTGCTTGCCCGTCATGTCCATGACGATGATGTATTGGTATCTCGTACCCTTTCTTATCGGTTCTACGATGCTCTGAATCTGCTCAGGAGTGGCGCCATTTTCCAGCCCATGCTGAATATCGCCCATCGAAGCGAAGGTCGTAGCCATGTCCATCGCAGAAAACTCCATTTGTGCCTTTAGCGTCGCATTGAACTGACTATAGACAACAATTGCAAGCACTGCGACCACAAACGCGATCATCGCGGAGACACTCATCAAAATCTTATAATGTAACTTCATACCATCACCTACTGTCTCGCACTGGTCAGCGCTTTTTCAACCGCATCGAGCAGACTCAGACTTGTATATGTAGCACCACTGATCACATCCACCTCTGTGCTGTTCTTCTTGATGATTCTTGGTGGCAATTCCTTAAAGACTATTTTTGATAGTATTTCAGGTTCCTCGTGGCTCACTATCTCAATATCCATAATCTGATAGTCGTCCACCACGACGCTAACCGTGACCTTAGAATAATACCCCTCCGATTGGCCGAGATAAGTACCTGCCAAATAGAGGGGTTCACCTTTGTCACAGCCGCTGAACATTAACAAAAGAACAAGTATTATGGAAAACAAATTAAACTTTTTCATACGAGATCACCTTAGTAGATACGTTCCAGCAGTTTGGGGACAAGTTTTAGCAGAATCGTTCTTCCTTCGTTATCAGGAAGCGACTCGATCAAACTCACTGCACGTCTATGATACTTAAGCGCAAGGGATTTTGTCTTATCAATAGCACCTGCCTTACGTATCAGGTCAAGCACATGTTCCACCTGATGTGATTCAAGTCCTTGTGACAGTAAGTCCCTTATCTCATCGCGGTAGACGGACTCATCCTTAAGTGCGAAGATAACCGGCATGTTGTAATACCCGTTAAGCAGGTCCATCCTAAGGTCCTTGCCGACTTCGTTTTCACTACCCGAATAATCGAGCAGATCATCGATCATCTGAAACGCCATTCCAAGCTCATAGCCCGCATGAGCCAGTTTCTTGATCACATCTTCACTAGCCTTTGTCATGTATCCGCCTGCACTCAGACCGATAGCGAACAGGGCTGCCGTCTTACCCGAAACGATCCGGATGTAATCCATTGGAGTAACCTCAAGATTATAACGGTTTGTGTGCTGTCTGATTTCACCTAGGCATATTTTGCTGACCACACGGGCAAGCCGTACAGCAAGTTCCTTAGGAACTTGAAGTTCAGTCAACAGCAAAAAACATCGACTCAGCAGATAATCCCCCATATAGATCGCATACTCCTTGGAATATTTCGACTGAATGGATGCCTGACCCCTTCTAAGCGTCGCCTCATCGATCACATCATCATGAAGCAGCGTCGCGATGTGGAGTGTCTCAATCGCAGTAGCGAGCTTAATCAGCTCGTTCTCTTTTTTCTTATAACTCTTGCCAAATCGACTACCTATCAACAAGAAAGCAGGGCGCAACATTTTGCCCCCGCTCATCATCAAATAATCCAAAGACTCGTTCAAATAGGCATTGCCCGACTTCAAATCATTTTGCATCTTGTTTTTTACAATATTCAATTGGCTTTCAAGTTTTTCATCCTCAAACCAGTTAGCCATAAAACCAACCTTTCATCAATCAGTATATAAATACCATTTTTTAACAAAGTTGAGCTTCTTCCAATGCTTCTTAAGAAACGGCAATACATAGTAATCCATACCGAATGTCGATCCGCTACCGCCGATCATTGCGACACCTGCAAAGATATACCAAAGCATTTCAGGAGGAGCCATTCCAGACGCCCAAATCATCATACCCATGATGATCGATGCTATCGCAGCAGGAGCCGAGAAAAGTCCGCCAAGTAGGCATAGACCCACAGCAAGCTCTGCAAAGACCATACCGGTCTGGAAGATAGTCGCCATAAAGGTAAACGCGCCGTCTGCCGTATAGAAGACAAGGTCCATCGACCAATCGACGATGTTCGAAATGAACTCAGGAACAGGAAGTGCCTGACCCCATTCGGCAGCGGCACCCGCAGCCTCAGTCGCTTCCTCAGACGCCGCAGCGACAGGAAGTTTTGAAACAAGAAGGAAAATATCATTCGGATCCTTCAGAACCCTATCGATCTTATGCCATCCTTCTAGGAACCACATCACCCCTAAAAACATTCTAAGAGGCACAAGCCAGAAGTTTGGAGAACGCTTGGCAAAATAGCCGCCAAAGAAACTTCTTCGGTCTTCCACATGGAAGAACTCATGCATCCAGTAGGTCCAAAGTTTATTGAATCCAGCGATCTGCAAGAAGTAGATGAAGTTGATCAAATGCTTGGTAAGCATCGCGAAAAATCCTGATAAGACAAACTGACGCTTGTTGTTGCCTACCTGAGCGACACCATATTTACCACCGATACAGACCATTGCTCCGTGGAACTCGGGTTTGTACGCATGAAGTTTTTTTCCACTAAGTGTGGCGACCACGTTTTTAGCGACAGTCGTAGCTGAATGCTCGGCATTTTCAACCATTTGCGGAACAGGTCTTTCTTCACCTTCAGGAATATAGAAGATGTTGTCCCCGACGACAAACACGTTGTCATAACCTTTTGCTCTTAAGTACATATCTGTCTGCACGCGGTTACGCGCCAGTTTTTCTATCTTTTCTCCGTCGATGGCGGCCATGATGTCAGAACCTTCGACACCTGCAGCCCAGATGACCGTATAGGTTTCAATCTTACCAGCTCCGCCGATCTCGATAAAGTCTTCTTGTACATTGTTTATCGGAGAGTTAAGAAGCACTTCCACCTTCATTTTTTGAAGGCGTTTCATGGTCTTCCTGATCAGTCTATCATCGAAGTTCGGAAGCACTTTAGGTAGCATGTCCGCTACAATCATTCTAACTTCTTCTTCTGGTATATTAAAGGTTTTGCACAGTTTATCCCGCCATTCGGCAAGCTCACCGATCATCTCGATACCTGTAAAGCCGCAACCGATGACAACAAAGGTCAACAAGTGTCTGCGTTTTTCAGGATCAAGCTCATAAGACGCCTTACCGAACACTTCTAGGATATGGTGTTTGATTTTAACCGCATCCTCATACGACCAAAGTGAGAACGAATGTTCTGCGGCACCAGTAGTACCATAGTAGGTCGGCTTTGAACCTGTACCTAAAACCAAATAATCATAATCGTAGCAAGTGACAATTCCTTCAAGCACCTTGTTGTCAAAGTCGATATTGTGAATATCATCAAGCACCACTTTAACCGCCCGACCTGCGAACACCTTGTCGTAATTGATTCTGATGGCATCTACAGGTACACGGCCTGCCGCAACCTCATGAAGCTCTGTCAGCATGGTATGATAGGGTTTTCTATCAATCAGTGTGATCTTGACCTCTTTATGCTTGTGATACTTTCTAGCGAGCTTCTTCGCGGTCAAAATTCCGCCGTAGCCCCCGCCGAGAACAACTATGTGCGTCTCTTTATTCATCATACTCTCCTCCCATTATTTTACCATAACATTAAACGTATTATCCTTTAATTCAAAAGTCTCTTGAAGCTCTTTTGATAAAAACACTGTTTTGTCTTTCATCACATACACAAGGCTTATATCGCCAAGCTCACGTGCGAGTTCAAATCCCTTGTCGACCCCAATCGAGAAGAATACGGTCGACAAGGCGTCCGCCTTGATTCCATCAGGTGTCACAACGCTTACAGACGCTATTTGTGTATCGACAGGATATCCTGTCTGCTTATCGAAGATATGATGATACCTTTTGCCGTTCTCTTCAAAATACCGCTCATAGTCTCCGCTGGATACCACCGACATGTCCCTAGTGCTAATAATACCCAAGTAACTATTTCTGCCATCAAAAGGATTTTGAACGCCTACTTTAAAGGGTAGGCCTCCCTCTTTTGATCCGATTACTTTGATGTTCCCGCCTAAGTTGATGATTGCGCTTTTCACACCACTGTCAACCAAGAGCTGTGCCACCTGATCGGCCGCGTAACCTTTTGCGATACCGCCAAGATCGATTGACATTCCCTCCATGATGCTGACATTCGTGCCGTCAAGCATAATCTTTTTATAGTCTATCCTTTTCATCACCTCTGTGATTTCCTCGGGCTCTGGTATCCTTGCTTCTGGCGTTCCTATCTTCCACAAGTCGACAAGCGGACCTATGCTGATGTCAAACCTACCTTCAGAAACCGCCCCGAAAGCAATTCCCTTTTCAATGACGAAAGCGGTCTTCTCAGAAACTGTCGTTTTCACCTGACCATTGTGGTTGACGTTCCAAATATCGCTACCTTCTATCGACGTGGACATCAGGTTTTCCACTTCGACCAAGCGCTCAAAACACGCCTTCATCAAGTCATTTGTTCCATGATCTCTAATCTGTATCGTCGCTATCGTGCCGAGTACAAATTGTGTCTCGCTAATTTCAGAATCTGCTGTTTCCTTATCTGTTGCAGGTTTGCTGCCTGAGTCTTTTAATGAACAGCCACTAATTACAACAATTAACAAACAAAGTAAAATAAACAACTTCTTATTCATCCTTGCCCCTTACGCTCTTCCACTGTATGATTTCTCTACCTTTCCACTATACCTTCTGATAAATTTATGTCACTCTTTAGTCGTGATTTGTTCGTTTTGTTCATTTTGTAATTGACTTTATTATTTAGCAAATCGCAAAAAAATTCATGATATAAAAAAAGCTCCCACATCAATGTGAGAGCTTTTTCTTGAATAAACTATTGTACTGACTTTTCGCCTTCAAGAACCGCTGATTCATCCATGATGAATGAATCCATGTACTCTTGCTTAGCGAAGAAGATATTGCCTTTTAAAGTTGTTGCTTTTGCAAGTTGGAAACCGTTAGCTTCAACGTAGACATCACCGATGAATGTTCCACCTTGAATCTTGAAGTTTTCAGATTTAACCGTCATTTTTGGTGCTTTAAGCGTGAATTGAGAAATGATGTTGCGTTCTTCATCTTGAGTGTAAAGCGCTAATTTTCTAGCAATTTTCTCTTTGCTGATGAACTCGCCGTCAACGATGATTTCTTGTGAAAGAACCATGTTGTTGTATGCAGCGACAATCCAAGTACCTTCTGCGCTTAATCCTTTTACTAGATCGTTAGCATCAATAACAAGTGAAGCTGTTGTAACAACGTCAACACCGTCAACTTGAATCATGCCAGTCACTACAGCAGAATCAGTCATCGTGAAAGTATCAAGGTTTTTTTGAGATGCGAAGTAAAGGTTACCATCGATAGTAGCGGATTTATCTAAAATAAATCCTTCTGCTTCTACGTAAACATCACCTTTGAAAGTTCCGCCAGTAAGTTTGAACATAGGGCTTTTTACGATCATTTTTGGAGCAGTTAACGTGAACTGAGCAGTGATATTGCGATTTTCGTCTTGCGTGTAAAGAGCAAGTTTTCTAGCAACCGCATCACCTTTCATCAACTCACCGTCGATTACAAGATCTTCACTTAATTCGATATCCTTAAGTGTAGCCGCAATCCAAGCACCTTCAGCAGAAAGGGCTTTAACAAGTGCCTCACCGTTGTCGACGATAGATGCGGTAGTTACAACGTCAACTTCTTCAGCTGGTGTTTCTGTAGCTGGTGTTTCTGTAGCTGGTGTTTCTGTAGCTGCTGGTTCTTCTGTTTTAGCACATCCAGTGAAAGCAAACGCCATCATCGCAATCGCCAAAATAATAATTAATGTCTTTTTCATTAATTTGTCCTCCTCATAATGGAATAATTTTTTTTAGCACCGAAGCGCCATTCAACATGAGTATAGCATAGATTATTCCATTCTAAGTTAACTAATTAACGATTTTAGCCCGTACTCGAATTTTGGTCTTATTGTTCATTATGTTAATTAAATCTAGTTCTTTTAGAAGCGTTGCCCTACGCGTTTTGATTTGCTTGATTTTCGATCCTATTTAAAAGAACATCGCTTCAACCAAAGCCTTCTGCGGATTCTTTTTACAGACAATCATGGTGACAGGATAGTTGATGGATTTCAGCGTTTTTGAGCAAGGAATAAGATCGTGGTCACTATAGATGACATCGTTAATACGATACCTGTAAACCACACGTCTAAACCCGCCAAGCCCCTCTAGCCCATCGATTTCCGCGCATACTCTCCTGCCATTTGATAGGTGATGATAGACGCTTGCCACTTTTATGATGATCACCATCATCGAAAAGATCAGCACCATCAGGATAATCGTCATGTCCTGATCCCCTTTGGAGAAAAAAAGTAGCACCACCTTTATCATCAGAGCAACCGCTATGAAAAAGGCAGGCGTCATGACAATACAGTTCTTGATGATTTTCAGTATTTTTGGTCTTGAACTCATTTGTCCTCCAAATTATTTTATAGAAGTGTTCTTAAAGTCGATAGCGTCGATTTTAACCGTTTCATCAGTCTTAAGAAAGGAGACGACCACTTGGTCCCCCTTTTCTGTAAGGGCGATTCTAGGATACTGGTCTGCTGAAACCATGTACAGCGTCTCGTTCGACTCGATCTTTAGCAGATAATAGCCGTCTTTATAAGCACCCACCCTGGATACCGTTCCCTTCACCTCTTCTAAAGAATCAAACTGATCGCTTAACGCATTCGTCGATGCCCCCTCTGAGATGAGGATACGGTTGTACTGGGTCTGTGCCTCCCTTAAGGTCTTGCCCCATGCGACCGCGCGGTAGTTCTTGACTGAAGATAGCGCATATCCCACCACATTGCCGCTGTTTCCTTTTAAAGTGGAAAGATAGGTCGCCTCTCCATTGATGTTGATCAGATACGGATACTTGGCCGTATAGCCTGCGTTCTGCACAAGTTCTTCCATAAGTCCCATCGCCTTTTGCTCTGTCGATCCCGACATCCTGTTGTACTGCGCCGAACAGGTCCTGGGATTGTAAATCATGAATCCCGTGGTCGCCTCGTCTCCGCCGTAAGACGTGATACCTGTGTAGAAATAAAGGTTCCCTTCCTTAAAGACATAGCCGATGCCGTTTGTATTCTGCAGCTTGCCCGCATCCGATGGATTCCACCATCCGTTCACATATGCGCCCCAGTCATCGAGCTGTTCAGAGAAAATGTCCATCGAAGAGACCCTGTCCACCCACTCCGGCTGTTCTCCCTTATCATAAAAAGCCGCGTCTTTTGTCACAGGATCCACAATGACAACCCCAAGCACATCACTGGTAGTAAGCCAGGTCTTGTGCGTATAGGCCGTGATCACCCACTGAGGATGTCCCTTGTCATCCTCTTCAAAAGAGAAGTCTGTGAGCCCCACGGTCTTGTATTTCGAATAGACCACTCGCTTTAAGTCGTCACCAAATGCAGCAGATGGAGCGACACTATACTCCAGATCGACAAACTCCGCATCACCTGTTGTGGCGTTCACCTTGATGTATCCAGGTATCGTTTTATTGGACAAATACTTGAAAAACCCGGAATGTTCAAGTGGAAACAGCCAGTTGGGCTTGCCGTCCACCACAGAAAGGGTACCGTATTCCTCTGAAATGTAATACATGGAACCCAGTGACGCGTCTTTTTCAGTAATCAGTTTTTCACCGAATCTGATCGCATCCGACTCATCCCAGATAATCAGGTTCTCCATATCGACATTGGGCACCGATTCATCAAAAACAAGTTCCTTCACATCAAGCATCTGCTGTTTTGTCGACGCATTGAAGATCGCCGATGACCCGATCGTTCCGATCACAAAATAACCGAGCGATGCCGCAAGGATCACTCCAAAGATCTTCGCGTGTGTCAGATTCACCGCTTTCACATCCTGACCGATGAACCCCGCAGTGATCGCCACCACAGAGAACACTCCTAGCAAGAAGATGACACCTAAAAAATTAAAGCTGATTACCGGTAAGACCAGTATCGCAATCAGTGCGGTTGCAAGCCCACCGGCCACCGCACCTATCAAAGTATGTTTCATTGTATTCCTCCCTCTCTATATCATGCGAATCCATGACCCGCCCTTCTACTTTAATTATGAGTCTTAATCCTTGATCCATCAAAAGCAAAAATGCTATATTTCACAGCACAATCGCTCATCTTTGATAAGCTGTGCTGTAAAATATAGCATTAAAAAATTTGTAGTCATGAGTCAATCGACAATATGGTGCATAAGGGAATGCTTTTCTATCTCGATTTCAATATCGCTCAAAAGCTTTTGCACATTTTTAATCTGAGGAATCATTTCCCTTAGCTTGATGATTTCAAACTCGTCCACCTTGCCGTCCGATAAGATTTCAAACAGTTCATCCTTGAACATGTCGAGCACCTTGTTGGCGTTGATCAGTCCATATCCCGATTCGAAGAGCGTTTTCGGTACGCTGTAGGGATGATCCTCCTGACCGATCAGGCAGCACTCCGAACAGTACTTTCTTCGTAGCGCGGGATTCATGTAGACCTTGCTCATGGCATACACGACCTCGGGTCCCGGCTCACTTTCACCTGTCTCATACCTGCCAAGCGTCGCCACACTCACATGCAAGCGGTCTGCGGCCTCTTCCCTGTTGAGGGGGACTTCATTTTCCTCATTATACTTTTCGCGGGCTTCGCGATAGATATTATCCTTTTTCATGATATAACCACCTTTAATTTACTTTTTACCATTATAACATAAAGGTTTATTGATTGTACTTCGCGTTGTTCACCACATCATGCTCGATAGGCCCCTCTTCTGTCACGTTTTTAGAAATCGCGACAGTGATCGGTACCTTTCCATGAGGAAAATGATACACAGCGATCGCACTCCCAGGGCCAATGCCGGTATGTCCCATACAATGAAGATTTCCTTCCTGCATATCCATCATCATTCCAAGTCCATAGGCAGGAACCTTCCACGGCCTGTCATCAGAATCAATGATCAGCAGGTGTGGAGTAAACATCAGATCTATACTTTCCATGGATAGGATCTCACCTGTCATCAGACGGTCAAAAAAAACGGCTGCGCTTTTCAAAGATCCTGTGATCATACCGTGATATACCCACCCAGGATCATAGTTCTTCACCACGTACGCGCAGTACTTCAAATCGTTCGAAGTGACCGCCACCTTCACATCCGTCAACTTCAACTTATCAAAGATCAGGCTCTTTAACGCGCCCTCAAGGTCCATCTTAGTCGTTTCGACAATCAGATTCCTGATGTAGCCGTACCCTATATTCGAGTACTTCCACTCCGTTCCAGGTTCAAATAGCAGCTCATCCGAGTTTGTCCTCAGCAGCATTTCTTCAAAGGTCCATGGCAACGCCTTGTTTTTAACGTCTAGCTGGTAGGATTCAAAGTCACCATAGTCCTTGAGCCCCGACCGGTGCTGTAACAGCTCCTTCAACGTCGCTCTTAATCCGTAGTAGTTGGTCTCCAAATCCAGTTTCCCTTGTTCGACCAGTACGAGAATCGCTGTTGCCAGCACTGTTTTGCCAAAACTCCACCACGGCACAGTAATATTCGCAGTCAGTGAATTCACTTCGTGGTTCTTAATTGAATACTCCATCGCTCTCCATGGACGCACATTATCTTGCACCCATCATCTAGTTGTTAAGATTGAATCGTTCCCTATAACCGCACCTCATGCAAAGCTCCTCCACCAGGTGATTGTTTTCAAATCCGGTGATCATCTCAAGGGCTCTTTTTGAACTTACAATTCCTTCAAAATCGGTCTCAAAGACATTGCCAAGCACCACGCTTCCTTCCGCGTCCAAGCAGCAGGGCACGACATCGCCGTTTGAGAGTATCCCCACCTGCTGTCTGAGACCGTAACACGTTCCCCTTGTAGCAATCACATCCACCGACAAGTCAGGCCATTTGAACTCATACCCCTTGCTCAGATACACCTTCGGCAAGAGTTTGATCCCTTTGCCCTTTGGCGCGGACAATGTCACCTTCTCATCGAGCCCAAGCCGCTCCTCGATCATCATAAGCGTCTTCTGCTTCACTTCATCGACTAGGAGCTTTTCATCCTCGAAGTTCCATAACCTGAGTTCAAAAATAATCCCCGACTCCACAATCCCTCTGGCAACAAAATCGAGCACTTTTCTCACATACATCTCATAGGCTCTTTCGTTCTCCATCACTTCAAAACTCTGTAGCGAGACGCTGACCTGCCTGACGGCCTTGTTCTTCAAGATACTCTGCGCGCGCACATCCAGCAGCGTTCCATTTGTCGTTAAGTTCACCTTCTTGCCGTAGGCGGCGCAAAGCTCTAAGACTTGGTCGAACTCGGGGTGCATCAGCGGTTCGCCTTTTATATGCAGGTAGATGAAGTCTCCGTGCCCGTCGATTTTCTTTAGCACCGCCTCAAACTCAGCCAGGCTCATCCTCTTGCTCTCCCTTTTAGAGGGAGGGCAGAAGCTACACTTTAGGTTGCAGCTGTTGGTAATTTCTATATAGATCCGTTTAAAGGTTTTCATCTCATCTTCCTTACGTTTGACTTCATGCATGCTATCACTATATCAGATAATCGAAACCTATACTCCTCCTTCTAAAAATAAAATGTCATATCAGACTCAACCCGCGGTTGAATCGACTCAAATAGTAAGTTATTGTAAGATATAAAGCCAAAACCTATACTTGAGTCAACCGGTTAAGCAAATGAAACACACCCACTCAAACAATTAGGAGACATGACATGGAAATAGGTAAAAAAATTAGAAAACTCAGAACAAGCGCAGGCATCACACAAGAAAAGCTCGCAGAACACCTCAACGTCAGCTTTCAAGCCGTATCAAAATGGGAGCAAGGCGCAACATCGCCAGACATCTCCCTGCTGCCTTTACTTTCGACCTACTTTGGAATCACCATAGACGACCTGTTCACACTAAGCGATGACGCCCATCTGGAACGCATTGAAAGAATGCTCGAAAACGAAAGGCACCTGACACTGCAGGATGAAACCTACGCAAGCGCTCAGTTGAATGAGCTCTTAAACAACCCTGAAAAGAACGCAAAAGCCTACTACCTATTAGGCGTACTGCACACACACCTTGCAAAAAGCGACTACGAAATGGCTACAGGCTACATCAAAAAGGCGCTCGAAATCGACCCGGTGCACAAGCACAGCCACAGTGCGCTGATCGAATCCATGCGAGGAAAAATCTGCGACTGGAACTACTCGAACCACACAAAACTGATCGACTACTACAAGGAGTTCACGCAAAACAATCCCACCGTCCAAAGGGGCCACATGTATCTGCTCGACCACCTCATAGAAGACGGCAGACTCGAAGAAGCCAAAGAGACGCTCAAAAAACTCAAGCAGGTAGAAGACGACTTCAGGGTCCTATGGTACGAAGGCAGGATAGCGAAGGCTGCCGGTGACCATCAAAAGGCATTCGAATACTTCGACAAGATGGTCGAAACAGATCCCGACAACTGGATGGTTTGGGCGACAAGAGCAGATGAACACGCACGCGTGACCAACTACGACCAAGCCGTCAAGGACAACCTGAAAGTCCTCGAGGTCCAGCCAAAACCAAGATACATCGACGCCCATGAGTGCATGTCGCACATCTACGAAATAAAAGGCGACTACCACCAGGCGATCAGGGCATGGGAAGACGCCATAAATGTACTGAAAACCGAATGGAACATCACCTTCGGCGAAGGCATAGACGGCCCCAAACGAGAAATAGAACGCTTAAAAGCCCTCATCAACTAACTTTCTCAAATCGTATCAGCTTCCCACAGAGACACAGTTAATCCCATAAAAGGCTATAATTGTGTCTCTGATCGTATCAGCTTCCAGATGACACACTCTTTAAAGCATTTTCAGCTAAGTCTCGCCGAGTCTACATCTCGAAGAAAATACCCGATCGCATCGTCGCGGTCGGGCATTTTCAAATCCTTATCCTATATCAGCAATTCAAGATTCTCCTTATTATGCCGACAAGCCTCCAAGCTTTTTACTTTTGCTTAGATATTCATCCGATCCAAAATAATCATTTGTTTTTAGTGTGAATTCAACCTTACCGGATTTCATCATAATGATCTCATCATAGTCGCTCAAGTTATCATAGGTTAAATCGTGCGTGACAGTGATGACGGTCTTATTCTGACACCTTAACCATGCTCTCATTTTTGATGCATGATGTATGTCAAGCGATGCAAAAGGCTCATCCAGCAGTAGAACCCTAGCGTCAATAAGCATCGCTCTGACTAGTGCGATTAACTGCCTTTCACCTCCGCTTGCTCCACTGACATTCTCCTGACTGACAAGTCGCTTCAGCTTGTCCATGCAAAGTGTATCCAAAATTCCCACTAAATCGTCTTTATCGTATGTGTCAAACAGGGTCACATTATCAAAGAAACCGCAACTGAACACATGTTCAAATTGATCTACTTTCAGAAGTGGAACGTTAGGCCTTTGCCACCTCAAACTTTCTTGATCTATTCTAATCTGTCCGCTTGAAGGTTGCAGATGTCCCGCAATCAGATTCAGCAATGTCGATTTACCTGATCCGCTTTCACCGATAATCGCATACTTCTTGTTTTTTTCAAATACAAGATTCAACTCAGATAAACGGAAGTCCTCGACATGGTACTCAACCGCTTCAAGTTCAATGCAGCTTTCAAAAGCATCTTCTTTTTTGTGTGTGTCATCTTGTTCCAAGTAGTAGAGCAACCTATCCGCTCCCGCCTTCGACGCTTTTAAATTATTGTAACCTTCAAGAAGATAACGAATGTAAAACACATAATTCTCCATAAAATACAGCGTTGCCGTCGCAGATCCCAGTGTGATTTGCTTTTTATAAAGCAACAAAGCGATCATGGCAAAGGCTGTACAGTTCAGCAGATACATAAATCCGGCATTGACCATCAAAGAGAATGACTTGAATATCGAAAATTTCATAAGACTCTTTTCACAGCAGTCAGCCTCTTCATAATGAACCTTATCAAATTTATCTTTCGGAGAGACAGAAATCAGTTTGAACCCGGAAAGCAAATCCTTTAGCACGTTGCTATAGCTCGCTTGACTCTTTAGATGATTCTTTTTATACCGAGACAATTTCGGATTAGTGATGGATGGCAGAAATGCTGCAAGAGATGAAAATAAGGCGATTACAATCGCTATCCTAAAGTCAAGTTTTACTAAGAATGTGGTAAAGACAATCAGTTGAATCAGATACTTCACCACCTCGGCATGCTGCTCAATGTAGTTTTTAGCAGACTCCAGATCATTAGAAAAGACAGAAAGATAGGTACCGATCTCCTCACCGCTAAATCGCTCATATGACCAGCTGAATATTGCCTTGAAAAGATCTTTTTTCAATGAAAGCGTAAGTTTTTTTCTGAACTTCCATGACATTCTCTGACTGGCATATTCAAATAGTAAATTTAAACTACTTGAGACCAGATAAAAGACAACGATCAGAACAACGCGACTGATACCACGTTCAAAGTCATAGTCAATTAATACCTTCGATAAAAATGCCATCGAACCAAGGGCAATACTCGAAAGACCACCCAAAATAACCATAAGCGACAACAGCCACAACGATTCCATTTTATACTTTTTCATTTTCACTCCTCCATCTTCCTTTGCTAATTCAAGTATGGTGAAGCTGGGCATGTCCTTCAATAACCCAAACAGAGAGTTGATTCAATCAATAGTTGAATCATTCCATTGACATCTGACCTTTCGATATGATCAATTATCCTTTAGCTTTCAAAGACGGCATGATTTAAGACAGATGCACCCCTCTTTAAGCTATACTGTCCATCATTCAACCATTTTAGTACACCAAAAATGACATAGCTAACCTTGTTTCAACTAAAAAATCCGCTTTCTGTCAAGAAAAGCGGATTTTCAAATGCTATAGGTCATCCTCTAGTTTTAAATGCATTGGTAGCACGATGGTAAAGAGAATACCTTCATTAGGTTCGCTTTCACAAGAGATGGTGCCACTAAGGGTTTGTGTTACAAGGTTATGAGCGATATACATGCCAAGTCCGCTGTTACCCTTGTTTCTATTCGTCGTGAAGAAGGGCTCGAAAATGTGTTCGAGTACATGTTCTTCAAGTCCTTTTCCATTATCCTGATACGTAATCCGAACAAGTTCGCCATCTTGCATCGCACGGATACGGATCAACCCCTCATCGCCCGCATCAAATCCGTGAAGCATCGAATTCATGATCAGATTTGTAAATACTCGAATGACCGCACCTGTATAACTGGTCATCACTATCGCATCGCTGCATGTGTTGTCAATTACGATATGCTTATCTCTGTGAGTGGATTTCAGACTTGAAATCACGCTGCTGATCTCGCTACATAGATACAAGGTTGCCAGCTTCTCATCATTTTGATTGATGGCGATCGATTTGAACTGCTGAACCAGTTCGGAAGTATGGTCGAGGTTCACCGATACAACCCTTGACGCTTCTTTGAGACTCTCAATTGACTGGGTCAAGTCTCCTTTTGTCAACTTACCTTCCTTAAATGTAGCTTCAAGCTCATCTATCAACTCCGAAAGATACGACGAGGCTGTCACACCCACTCCAAGGGGAGTGTTGATTTCATGTGAGACACCCGCAACGAGCGACCCCAGAGAAGACATCTTTTCCTTTTCAAGTATATAGTGGTATTGCTGCTGAATTTCTTCATACTGCGAAGTTACCAGTTCTTCAAGTTGAACATTCTTTTGCTTGAACACTTCTGTGATTGTCACAAACGATCTCGCAAGGTCTCCCATTTCGTCCGTTCTGCTCGCATATTCATAGGGTGGTGTTTCTTCAAGATTACCACCAGCGATCTCCAATCCGTAGGCAGTCAGTGCCGATATGGGTTTCATCTTTCTCTGAATGATTCTGACGATCAACAACACTAGAACCGCGGTTAAAAAAATCATGATTGACATTAGATAGGTGACAAATAGATATAAGTTCTGTAATACCTCATTCTTTTCTATGATGGTTATTATCGACCAGTTAGTCAGTCCTACTGAATGATAAGAAATAAAATAGGATCTGCCGCTTATGTTGACCGTTCGAATCTCCTTTTCTGATTTGCTCTCTGAAGACAAAAACGGTGACAGCTCTGGATAATCGTCCATCATTCTACCTGCTAGAATCTTACTTGCATCCTTGTGATAAAGATAAGCCCCTTCTCGATCGAGAAGAAATACATTTCCATTCGATCCTACATCGATTTTGTTCATGATGTCCGGTAAGACTTCCAACATAAAGTCTACACCGGCAAAACCGTAGATTCGATCATCCTCGTCATGGAGCGCTTGTATTGCAGTAATCACCATCTTGTCTGTTCCCCAGTCTCGATAGGGCTCAGTATAACTAATGCCCTTGTGATCGATCGCATGCCTGTACCACGGACGTTCGGTTATTATGTAATCTTCGCCGGAAATAATGTTCGCGCTATCAATATAAAAACTGGCGCTTTCGTTGGCAACCCATGAAGACGAAACATTTGTATCACTAAACTGTATGATTTTTAGCGTATCCAACACTTCATTGTATAACGGATGTGTTGTGATATCATCATGGGCTTTAACTTCCTTCAAATAGAGTTGTATGTCTTTATCAAGGCCCAATTGATTGACTTTAGTCGAAGCGTTCTTAAAGAAAGATTCCACCATGTAAATGGCAAACTCATTTTCTGCAGCGATCCTATTCGAAAGTTCATTCTCAATTGCAGCATTCATGTAAAACATAACCGAAACACCCATAACCAGTATCATGAATGTGATAGTTACAACGATATTTAGTGATAACTGATAGGATAACTTCGTTTTGAGTTTGCTGAGCATAGGTGCCTCCAATAATCGTCTACCAGTCTGATACCCAAGTATTGGATATGTACATCAAGAAAATTGATCCTTTGTTGCGTTATTTTTTTCAGACTTATTCTCGTGTAGTATACTTATATTATAAGTACTGCCGTGATTTCTATAAAAGTACTTGAGGAGGTCAAGGATGAAACACCTATCATGGAAACTAGCGTTTGCTGTGCCGCTGTTAATCACCACAGCAATTTTCACCTGGGTGCTTTACAGCATGTTGACTGCATTGCCGGCTGATGATTGGAGCAAGGGAAAACTACTCGTTGAAGAACTTAGCAACTTCAAGACGTACCACTACACAGGCGTTCAAACCAGTGCTGATACCTTTCGTATCACCTACAGCGTTCAAGACGACCTTATCGTAAAAGAGTTCGGCACTGACGCAGGCGGGCTGACACAAAGCACCCATAAAGGGTTTGCCAAAGATATCAACGCCCTCTATGTCACAAAAATAGACAAGGACCTCTACTACTACGCTGTCAAAAATACTGGTTTGTACGTTTATCGCTATGACCCTACCTCCGAACTATTTGAAGCTATCGCCCATCACAATGGACCATTCAACTACAAGCATACAGATGGTGTCACGCTAAGTACCTACTCCAAGGACGATGCCTATGTCTTTTATGAAGGCAGGATCATCTATCACCAGTCGACTCCTGGCTTTAACGATATGCTCTCCACCGTGATTGACAATACGCTTTATATCGCCTATACGACAGATCAGGCCTCAGAACTCATGGTGATGCCCTTGTCCGGTAATTCTGATGCCGTTCATACGCTTGCAGAGGGGCTGGCTTTACAGGATGTCGGTCATTTTTCACAACTAAAAAAGAAGGATAATACCATAGTCATTTCATATAACCTTGCAGATGATCGAAACGGCATCAGTTACCTTGGCGTATTGCTAAAGCAGTTGGACTCTGCAGACATGGCGTCCAACCATTACAGCAGGCAGACCTACAGCAACGAGCCCGTGCTTATCGAAGAGATAGGAAGCGGTTATGTTGTTCTGACCTTCTCAACCCGTACTGAGTTCGGCTGGAACACTGTCGAGGCGACCCTCACAGAAAGCGGTCTTACAACCATGCGCCATCTGTCCAATGACAAGCGCCTGAACAAATCGGTGCTTCGGTTTAAAATGGAAGACTACGACTATATGCTGTGGCTTGACTACAATACCGTGGCAACCAACATCATGGTGTCCAGCAATCATCCGAAGATCATCAAGGATTCTATTGAAGATACCGACGTCTCCTTAAAGCGCATGGTCTCGTCTGTGCTCATCGTCTTTATCGGTTCGCTGCTCTACGGCAGTTTTTTAGCGGGATCCGGACTGCTTTGCGCCTTTGCGGTGCTGTTTGGTCTAAGCGCACTTAAGCGGTCCCCGGCGCTGATCAGGCTTGCGACTATGCTTGCCCATCTCTCAGCCGTTGCTTACGCACTGATAACAAAGGCTAACCCCGACCATTCTTTAGCAGAAGTATTTCCTGAACTGTTCAGCAGCAACGCCGTGCTCTTTGGCGTCATCACCATCCTTGCACTTGTCGCCTACTTGGTTTCACAGCTGATCGTCAAGCAGCGGGCAATCAAAGACAACATAGGCAAATACATGGCCTTCGGACTAACCTTTGCCGTGTACATCAACTTCGGCATCGCCGTGTACATCACCTTGTTTAATGTGATCGGAAAGATATGAGCAAGGTCCATGGTTTAAACTCCCAATATTAAGCTTATCTTAAAAAGGGCATCCGCGAATTTAAATCAGGTACAATGATAGTACTGGACATTGTGTACACACAAACATGGAGGATGGCTATGAAATTAGGCTGCAATCTATCTGAAGAATTATTTGAGCTTTTAAACGAAAAGAAAGTTTCGATTGATTATATGAAACTATGCATGGGCGAACTATTCGAACCCTATCTTGAAAGGGCATCCGCTTATAAACCGCTGATGGTACATTATCTGGACCATTCAGAAAGAACGACCATGCCTGATGTAGAAGCGGTCGACTTCGACAGAATAAACCGTTTCATTAAAGACTGCGCCTCACCCATCACAGGACTTCACTGCTTTTTAGAAGAAGAGGACTTTGACCATGAACCTACCGACGAGGAAGCGATTCAGCGCATGAAATCCGTCATACACACCTTCAAGCAAAAGTTGAACGTGCCCCTGGTCATCGAGAACTACCCCTATTCGACCTACTACGAAAGCCGAGGCAATCTTAAACTTACCGGCAAACCAAGCCTTTTTCACGAGCTATGTGAATCATGCGACATCAACATGATTTTGGATATCGGTCACGCAAGAGTGACAGCAGACCATTACCAACTTCCTCTTGAAGCCTACCTGACCACTTTTCCGCTACACCGTGTGGTCGAACTTCATTTGAATGGCGTGATAAAGGATAATCACGGCACCCGAGATGGGCACGAGGAAATGAAAGAAGAGGATTATCTCATCACAAAGTGGCTATTCAACCACTGTCATAATCTTGAGTATGTGACGCTTGAATACGGCGGAATAGGACCAAAACTTGCAGAACGAAGTAAAATAAGCGCCATCGAAAGGCAGCTTACACGATTGAGAAGAATGATGGATGAACATGAACAGAAGAGTCGTTCAGGGGAGAATATCAAACATAGTGTGGGTTGATCTATTGAGCATATACTCATGGTCACTACGAGTTTTGGCGACCATAAAAAACGTACCGTCTACATCCACAGAGGCATATGCTCCTTTGAATGTAGCCGGTACGTTTTATCATCTTCTCTTACACGTAGAATCTATTGATTTAAATGCAAATCGATGTCTAGTAGAATTGGCGTATGGTCTTGCCTTTCACCGGAGTCAATCATCTCTGATTTTACAACTTTGTCGGCAAGCCTGTCACTAACCAACCAATAATCGATCCTCCAGCCTGAATTGTTAATTTTGCTTGTCTTTACCCTTTGACCCCACCATGTATACATCCCTGTCACATCACCATGAAGATGTCTGAAGGTATCTGTAAAGCCTTTGCCCAATAGATTGGTGAAGCCTTCACGCTCTTCAACTGTAAAACCTGGTGAGCGCAGATTGTTTTGTGGATTCGCTAGGTCAATCTCTTTATGGGCAACGTTATAGTCTCCCGTCGCCAAAACCGGCTTTTCCTTGTCTAGACCCTCAAGGTACTCGGCATATTTTTCATCCCAAACCTGTCTTTCTTCTAATCTTCTCAGACCATCTCCTGCATTTGGAGTATAGACCTGAGTCAGATAAAAATCACCAAAATCCAACGTAATGATTCTACCTTCACAATCCATGGTATCCGGAGCCTCAATCTCAGGGTACGAAACTTGCGGAGAGTACTTGTCTTTATATAAGAACATTGTACCAGCATAGCCTTTTCTAGCCGGTTCCTGAGACGTTCGAAGTACATAGGAGTATCCCTTGAAATACTCAGCCATATGCTCCACATGTTTCTTACTTAGTCCCTTTGAAGGCAACTTAGTTTCTTGTAGGGCTATTACATCCGCATCCTTCTCCATAATCGTATCAATTACTTTTCTTGTTAATACCGCTCTATTTGAATCGCTTGTCAAAGCGGCATTCAAAGAATCGATATTCCATGAAATCAATCTCATCTTTTTCCTCCTTCAATATTTCTGATTTATAGTTTACGTGTATTTTTCTCAATAGACTCTTATTATACAACAAAACAGAGCCTACGTGACCTATTCACTACTTCAACTCTTCTTTATTCACAAGCAGATTTTTTCCGCCCTTCCAATTACTTGTAATGGCCAACTACCCTTCACATATAACTAGTATAACAGATGAGTTGTCTATATATGCAAAACAAGTCCTAGGTCCTCACTTTAGCGTATATTCATTGAATACGGCCTACAGATATGTTATCATAGCCGTTGGTTATTGTTATTAAAATTCATTGATTATGTTAGGAGAAGCTATGAAACCGTTTAGTGAAATTATCGACTATATTGTTGATGCAGGAGAGAGTAAGACAGAAAAAAAGGTGACGGCACTTATTATTCAAGGTGTTTTAGCCGGAATGTTTATCGCGATGGGTGCCATAGGGTATTTTAAATTGGTTGCTTACACTGTAGACCCAGGTATTGGTAAGTTCTTGGGAGCTTTAATATTCCCAACGGGTATCATGGCAATTTTATTGTTAGGAAGTGAGTTATTTACAAGTAATTGTATGGCCATTTTAAGTGTTTACAAAAAAAAGATTAAACTAGACAGTTTTATGAAAATGCTGATCACGGTTTTATGTGCAAACTTTGTTGGTGCCGTTATTATGGCTTACTTATCAACTGGCGCAGGCATATTCAGTGAACATATGATCGATATAGTTTCTGGTAGTGCGGTGGCTAAAACTACAATGCCTATTGGACAAATGTTCATTAGTGCGATCTTATGTAATATCATCGTTTGCGCTGGCGTGATGATGGCTTACAGTGCCAAAACAGTCCCAGGCAAGCTTATGGCAATTTGGTTCCCTATTGCAGTATTTGTACTAAGCGGAACTGAGCATATTGTTGCAAACATGTTTTACCTGATGATGGCACTCATAAATGGGGCTAATATCACGGTAACAGGTATTTTAACTAGTTTTGGCGTTGTTACCGTAGGAAACTTCATTGGTGGAGCGATTGTAATAGCAGGTGCGAAATATTATTTAGATAGGGAATTATCCGTCTAAAGCATAGAAATAGTGGCTTTATGTTTAACAATATTGTTATCATAAAGCCACTTTTTTATTATGATGGATTTCATCCATGAGTTTGCGCTCTGAAGGGATGCTTCTATTGCCTATCATATGTCCAACTCCCCCGTTGACCCTTCAATAAAGAATACCTTAGGAGCAGTCGACGACTTCCTATGCATTTGCAAAACACTAGCAGTCGATACCCTTTCTAGAAAGGACCCCCTGCTGATAGTAGTATTTGATTTCTTTCATCTCCGTGACAAGGTCCGCATAGTCCAAAAGTTCTTCAGGCGCATATCTGCCCGTCATGATGACCTCGACATGTTTTGCCCGGTTTTCGAGGACTGCAATCAAGTCGCTCGAGCTAAACAGACTGAAAGCAGCGGTTGTTCTTCCTTTGCCGTTGCCCGTATAGATGTGTATGTAACCCTTTTCCTCACCATTATTCGCTTCCATATCGATTCCTCATCCTATAAGTCGAGTAGCCTTTATAATTGACCGCCACTACATATTCAGTGGTGTTGAGCCTTTCAATGAATTTTTCCGGTTCAGCACATTTCCTAGACTGTAAAAAACCCATGATCTCAAACTGATTCATCGGATGCCTCTTGATGATGCTGACCAGCGCTTCAAAGTCGTCTGATATTCCACTATGAAAGCTACCCGAGCATAACATATTTATCGGGGTTCCACCAAGTAGTTCCACAGCTTTCGCCATTTGTTCCTTTTCACTTTCGAACACGTCCTTTTCTGCAGGCGGACGAACCGGCGAATTGAGATAAACTCTTTTGTAAGTCACATTTTTTAATATAACGGAAAAGGCATTTAGCGATTCCAAGTCGTCGTTCATGCCCTTGATCAGCATGATCTCAAGCCAGAGCTCGCCCTTGTAAAGCTTGGAAAACTCAATCAGCCCCTTGAGCATATTTTCATATTTTATCCGCCCGTGAGGACGGTTGATTTGTTTAAACTGCTGCTCATTCGATGCGTCAAGCGAGGGCATTACGATATCCGCTTCAAGCAGCTCCCTGGCTACGGACTTATCCGCCAAAAGCGCACCGTTTGTAATCACCGCAACCGGCTTATCCGTTATCCCTTTAATCCCGCCAATCAGCGCTCCAAGATCCGAATAGAGTGTCGGTTCACCCTCACCAACTATGGTGACCACGTCGAACTCGACTTTCCCACTTACCACACTTTTCAGTTCATTCAATATCTCATCTACAGGATAGAACTCGGTTCTCGTATTTGTAAGCAGGCTGGTCCTACCTAGCTGGCAGTAAACACAGGAATAATTGCACGTCTTGTGGGGAATAGGGCTGACGCCCAGCGAACGCCCCAAGCGCCTTGAAGGAACCGGTCCAAAAATATACTTCATCTCCGACACTCACGATCCCCCCTTGCTAACTTATAAGCATGACAGCCTTTGACACATCGGTTTTTTCAAAGGCCGTTCAGCCAGTACGTTTAATTCAAATGCGCCCTGCCGTTTGGTATTTTTCACCATAACCCGCTAGGCTTTATCTCCTGTACGGGTAGGCTTTATGTCTACCCTCCCACCTAACAAGCTCAAAGCTTAAATCCGTTCTCCAACACTTCTCTTCCTCAGTGTGGGTATTCCCTCTGTTTAGGCCTTCTCCTGTTTTCCTATGATTTTCACACTTCCTCGAGTGCCATCTACCTCAATTAGATCACCGTTCTTAATAGTTTCCACAGCATCGTTTATCCCACTCACACATGGAATTCCATATTCCCTTGCTATGATTGCTCCATGTTGAAGCGGACCTCCGATTTCTAAAACAATCGCTGATGCATTGATAAAAACAGGTGTCCAAGACGGTTCAGTTGATCTGGTGACAAGTATCTCACCTTTGTGAATGGATTTTTCATATGGATCCAGCAGTACATTCGCTACACCTCTCACTACCCCTGGAGAAATTGGATCACCTATCAGCTCGCCTTCTTCACTTTTTCGAACATACCTGAATATCTTCCCTCGGCTATCGACTACCGATGGCCAAGCTTCTAAGTCATTTACTTCTTTTCTAGTTTCCATGTTCTTTTCAATGAGCGCTTGTAGGTCCAACTCTCTATCCCTCTCGGCCTTGGAAAGTTGACTTATCGTTAAATCAAAAATACGCTCATTTTCCTTTAACCTTCCCTCTTTTTTAAATCGCTCTTCCAAAACCAATGCACGTTTGCGAAACATGTCTGTTATAACAACATAAATATATTTGGGTAGTTCACGATAACCCATAACCTCATGATATTTTTTCTCGTATTTTATGAACTTTTTTTCAAATCCGTTCTCTTGCGCGATCAACAACAACTTTTGATACGCTTCCAACCGTCTATCCTTTACTGATACTACCGCATTGTCTCCAATATCAATTTGTTTCAGCTGTTCGAATAAGACCTCTGGTCGCTCATAGTATCGTGATGCGGCAATATCAATTTCCTTATAACACCTGCATCCAAATTTCCTCACATAATTCTCGAAGTCATCATAAAATCCTTTAGAATAGTTATTCGCATTAAACAATTTAAGGAACTCGTCTTTAGTTTTTGTCCTTTGAATACCATCATACGAAGCAAGTTTGATCATTGACTTACCCATTTCGCCAGTTGGATTGCCGGGTAAATCCATGTTTAGCAAAATAGTTGAATCATCTACCTCCATGCCTCTAAATAGTTTATCGATTTTCTTAGGTAAAAAAATGACAGAGATCATGATGGCATAGGCATACTTGACCATTTCCCCATAAGCGCTCATTCCTTCATCAACGAGTGCGTCAAATGTTTTCTCCTCGTTCAAATGCAGCTTGCAGTATTCAAAAATTTCATCTGATTTTTCTTTATATTTTTTCAGTACTCCCTCTTGAGTAATCAAACCATACAGTATCATCGGGAAGGCTCTCAACATTGTTTTCAAGCTATCAGTAAGCATTTTTTTCATTTTTTTTGTTCTAATTTCAGGTAAGTACTCATCTTTAAAATCAATGCTTTCGACAATTCTTCTTGTTGGCAGATCATAATTACCCATCGTTCCCATTGTGCTCTTGATGCCTAGTGCCTTAACCATATTGGATACGTTCAAATACTGTCTGCCATGGAGATTGACCAGGATACCACCTTCGCCATCGGTGAATGACATTGAGCGTTCCATCAACTGTTTCCATATGTCCAGACCAAGTACAGACAGCGAGGTGGAAAACCCTTGTGTAAGAACAATCAAATCTAAATACAGGTACTTCTTCTCTCCCGGTTCTGTGAGCATTTCATTGAAAAGCTTAAAATAACCCGTTATTGGTCGTGCCTGCAGCAAATACAACTTTTCCCCACTAATTGCCCATTCTATATCCATTGGTTTTCCATAAAACTTTTCACAGTTAACTGCAAGTTCAGCTACCATGAATATTTGCTCATCGGTCAGTGCTTGCACATTCTTTTTTGTACTCTCAACTTCCCTTGTTCCTCCATCTTTGTCTAAGCGGAGCATACGTGATTTATCATTAACGGCCTTTTCAGCGATACTATTTTTACCTTTATCAATGATGTATATGTCAGGTGTAACTCTTCCGGATACTATTGTCTCCCCGAGGCCAAAGCTTGCATTAATCACGATTTCATCATAGGAATTGTTTTGTGGATTAATAGAAAAAGCTATACCACTGATTTCAGAATCAATCTGCACCTGAATGATGATCGCGATTCTCGGTCTTTTTATTGATATTCCATTTAATCGCTTATATTCAACAACGCGATAGTCCAACATTGAAGCAAAAACTTTCTTGATACTTTTAGTCAGATCGACCCTTTTTACACCTAAAACAGTTTCATACATCCCGGCATAACTGATATCGTCGGAATCCTCCTCGGGCGAAGAGGATCTGACAGAAAAAATCGCATTCTCCGGCATTTCCATAAGCGCACTGTCTAATGTTCCAATCTGCTCATCGTTAAACTCAAACCCATAGGCCATAGTCTTCAGTTTCTCGCACAATGCTTTAGTCGGTCTTGTTGACAACACATCCCATAAGGGCGCTGCATCAATCAAGTCATTCCAGTGCTTAAAATACTCAACAGAAAGCACAATACCGGCAGGTACATCAAACCCTTCCAAGCTTGTTTCATGAAGATACTTTGCTTTTCCGCCGATAGCTGTGCATATACTTGCTAAATAGAGCCACCGTTCCGTATCCCCTTTATCGCTGAAGGTAGCAGGCTAAAAGTTGCATTTGATGATCCGGCTTTCAAGCTTGACGACGCCTATCTTAAACTCAAGTATACGAGTACTATAGGTCAAGTCAGCGAATTCAAGATTAACTGCATTGAAAAGGGATGGGTTGAATTATGTCTTTATACACCATGGTTCCCCTTAAAGGACGACTATTCAGCTTCACTTTTTAGCACACAGTTGAAATTTACAGATAAAAGCTATCAGTTGGTATCTCCTTTTGATACCTACGAAGATGGTGTATGGAAAGCTAGAATAACAAGCCCCTTCCCCACTCAAACCTTCATGGCTTCCGATAGGTTTGACCAACAGAGTTATTCGGTTACTTCTGGTAATACGACGATTGATGTCTACTACCTAGATGAAAAAAACAAAAAAAGCACAGAGTTACTCAGCAATCAAACCCAGCACGTTCTGGACTTTTTCAAAAGTAAGTTTGGAAGTATCGACTCTCAACATGAGAGCATTGTAGTAGTTCCAAGAGGTAATGGAACAAGTGGTGGCGGCTATAACAGACCAGGTCTAGTCATCCTTCCAGATATTGATGCCATTTCAGAGGATAATCATCCAAAGTATGCACCTGATATCTACGCTTTCAAATACCTTTCACATGAGATTGCCCACAAATGGTGGAGTAAAGCCTCTACTATCTCATGGCAAGACTGGTTAAACGAATCATTTGCAGAGTATTCGTGTCTACTTGCTGTTGAAGCCTTTATCGGTAAAGAGCGATTTGATCAGCTCATAGACCTCTATGTCGATATCACAAAAGACCTACCCGCTATTTGGGGCATTGATCGCAATCATGAACAAGCCTTTGATGTTCTTTATACCAAGGGGGCTTTAAAACTACACAACCTACGCCTCAAAATTGGTGTTGAAGCATTTTATCGCTTTTTAAGTCAACTTCACGAGCAAAAAATCGCAGACACCGATGACCTTTTAAAGCAACTATCCATCACTACTGACCAAGCAACTCGTGACTGGTTTGAAGCTACCTTGAAAAAGTAGTTTATGCTTTCTATAGAAAAACTCATGATGACAAAACATCATGAGTTTTTTTTGATTGGAAATTACAATCACTATTCAGTCTCTCTTTAGCCCCATAACAAGCCTTAAGGGCATCTGCCGCTACGTCGGTTTTCACTTACTCTTCCAGGTTTTCTTCAATCAGTGAAATACCAAAGTCATAAAAGTCCGGAGCACTCTCCCTGGACCAGGAGCATATGACAATGGCGATATAAAAGCTGACCAGTCGTTTTAAACTGCTAAAGTGGTCCTCACTAAAGTTTCTAACGCTTCTATAACCCTTGTAGAAGGCATCGGTTACTTGGGGGAGCTGCTCTTCTATCATGAGCCCAGTGTCGATTATGTCCAAGATATCGGCTGATGGTTTACTGTGTTCAAAGTCAAAGACATAGGTCATTTGGTAGTCGTCACCAAAAGGGCTCACCATTATATTTCTGGGACTAAAATCGTGATGGCACAGTACCGCTTTTTCAACCACATCAAAGGCATCTAGGTTGTTTTTTACCTCTGTGTAAGCTCTTTTGATAAGTGGAAAGGCGTCGTGCTCCTCCGGGTCGTACTTTATAAAAAAACGATCTAGGTCGTGTTCTATCGATGCCTTAAAACTATGTACCCAGGGCTGGCTTTCTTCATTGACTTCCCAGGTTTTAAAGTGGTCAAAGTCTTTGATGCTGTGTATTTCTGCCAGGGTTTGTCCCATTTTAAAGTAGACCTCATTTAGGTTTTTTTCAGTCATTTTGGATTGAACATCAATCAAGGGCACCCCTTCTACAAACTCAATTATTGAATACTCAATATGGTCTTTGGTCACATCTGATTTTATTAGGCCAGGACACTTAATGCCTGCTTGAGTGAGTAGCTTTATGGTTCTAACTTCATTACAGCACTTATCTTTTTTAAAGTAGTACTTAATCACGTAGTCTTTTTCTGCTGTCGTCACCTTATAAACAAGGTTTCTATTGATATCGTGATGACCAATGGGGATAATTGCCTCTACCCTATCAAAAATTTCTTCCACATGATTTCTTATGTCTTTATCTGTATACGTTAACATTAATCATACCTCACAAGTAAAATACACCGGGCGCACACAGCGACACCCCTACGAATATAAATAAAATAAATGAGGAGAGGTTCAATTACTCACCAATAATCTTGACCAATACCCTTTTGTTACGCATGCCATCGAACTCCCCGTAAAAAATCTGTTCCCAAGGTCCCAAATCAAGTTTTCCCTCAGTTATGGCGACAACGACTTCTCTTCCCATGATGGTTCTTTTTAGGTGGGCATCACCGTTGTCTTCGTAGCCGTTGTGGTCATACTGGCTATAGGGTTTTTCTGGGGCTAGCCCTTCCAGCCATTTTTCAAAATCCCTATGTAAGCCGGGTTCGTCGTCGTTAATAAAGACACTGGCTGTGATATGCATGGCATTACACAGCAGTAAACCTTCTTGTATAGCACTCTCTTCCAGTGCATTCTCTAGTTCAGGTGTGATATTTGCAAAGCCTCTTCTTCTAGGTATGTTAAACCACAATTCTTTTCTATAAGATTTCATCATTCACCTCTTAACATTTCCATATGGGGAATATCGTCTTCTAAGTACTCCTGTGATACTTGTTTGAAGCCTAGGCTTTGGTAAAATTCCATAAGGTAGGCCTGGGCTGAAATTCTGATTGAGCTTTCCTTTAGCTCGCTATCTATGTAATCGATACAGGCTGTCATAAGACCTAAGCCAAGCCCTTTTCCCCTTTGAGAAGCCGCGGTTACTACTCGGCCAATGGATGTTTCAGGATAAGATAGGCCTGGCGGGAGAATTCTCGCATAGGCCACCAAGTCCTTTTGCATATAGCCTAAAACGTGGTAAGATGCTTGATCCTTGCCATCGATATCTGGATAGAGACACGCTTGCTCCAAGATAAAGACGTCTTGTCTCAACTTCAAGATGTCATATAGCTCCTTGGTTGTGAGTTGGTTGAATCCTTTTATCTTATAGTGCATGGTCGCCCTCCTAAATAACTTTTCATTATAGTTACTATTCTGTGATATACGACATATCACTTATACACTTAATAATATGTTTTCCTTCATTATTTTTAAACATAAAGCTAACACAACCTGAAAATATACCGTTCCGCTCGCCCACATGTTGATTTATCTATAACAAGTTTACCAAAATAGACTAATGTCTGGCGATATTTAAGCAAATTGTAACATTAGTTTGGCATTTGTTTTTTAAGGTGTATCACCTCCAGCGGCACCTTTAAATTAACCTTTAATCAACGATTATATTCATAAACCGGTGAAGCCGGATGAACAGTCTACATTCACTTGTAGTAAACATCCATAAAAACAACCTGGTTTTGTTCAGTTTGTTTTATCGTTTTTGGTGGGAATCCATGATTATGTTTAGTTGTACATTCTATTAAGGTGCAAATGGTCGTGTTACAATATTTTCCTCAAATGAAAAACTTCGTTCCCTGATGGAAGTAAAACATGAAATTAGTCCTATGTAGAGCATAACCGCATTAACTCGCTAAATTCACTACAGTCTTATGTAAAAGAGACCAGCAAAAAGCCAGTCTCTTTTTATGAATCCACTATCAGTTTGTTACTCTAACAATTCCAACCATATCATTATGATCCCCACCGCAATAAACTGAGCATATGATTTTAAACTCACCTAATGTATCGGGTGTGAACTCAACAATGGTTTCTTTAGTCGGTGAAACTTTTTCGTTGATATCAAGCTCTTTCACATAAAAGCCATGATCTACATCTGAAGACGTTAGGACCAGTCTGACAGGTTCTCCTAATTTCAATTCAATGGTTGAAGGTTCATACGAAAACTGATAGGCTGTGACATTTATCGTTTTCATATTCTCATTTGCCATGCTGTTTGTGGTATCCTCAGTTATGGCTTTAGTGTTTGTATCAGTAGAACATGCTGTTAATATAAGTATCGTCAAAAGTATAAAAATTAGAGTTTTTCGATTCATCTTTTTCATCACCTCCGATCATTATATACCCCAAAAGTTTCGTTTTAAGTCAAGTTGATTTGAGTTTATAGATTGACAAAGGGTATAAGACCAGACAAAAGGAGTGAATTATGAAAATGCTAAAGATAGTAAATGCCGTACTATTTATTGATTTTTTATTACTGATCCTATCTGTTCTCTTCAGACCTGTTTTACTATCAAAAGGTCTCTATTACCCTGTTCACCCGATCTTTGGGTGGACGCTGGTCGCACTTGTTGGTTCGCATTTATTTTTAAATAGAAAATGGGTGAAAAGTACTTATTTTAAGAAGAAATAATGGTTATTCCTATCGTGTCTTCCTCATTGCTAAACTTCTTATAAAAAACGGTTGATTAACTCCCCCCAACAACATTCTATCCTCCTGGAGTTGTTGAGTGATAATGCATGCAGTTCATAATGAAAGAGATGGCCTCCGGCGGCACCTCTACGTTACCTATAATACAAGCTAACTGGCCGGTGGGGCGACGCGAACACAGTAAGTTCGCTTGAAGTAAATCTCCGCCATAAAACAAAGAAAACACCATCAAATTTGATGGTGTTTTCTTTGTTTTATGGTGGAGATGGTGGGAATCTCTTAATAGAAGTTTATTCAATATGAATACTTTCAAAAGTATTCATATTGGTAACTTCTGTTGAAATCAAATGATTATTATGCTTATTCAATTGATTTCTGCTGTGGGATTATTGTGGGAAGCTAAAATTTTATTCGAATAAATAAAAGTCAACAACAAGTAAAATTACAATATAAATAATTACACATAGAGTAACTATTCTCACTGAAGTTGATTTAGCATTATCAAAACTAGTCAGATAGACTAGTTTTGATAAATGTGTTAGTTATTCGAATGTATTAAATCAAGTTTAAGTTACTGAAAGGATGATTAGTGTTCGTAAGTAAGGCCAATGCGATTATAAAATGCATCCATCATTATTTTATTTATTAAAAATTAATCATCACTCTTTGCTATCATAAAATAGCATTGCATGAGTCATATGCATCTTTAAGATAATTAACATAAAGGTTAAATTCATTAATTATAAAATATAAACCAAATCAATCTATGCTAATTGTTTTTTTCTGCAAATTCATTTGCAACAGTCCAGCCAAGGATTTCAGTTATAGTACCTGCAATTGTGCCATTGATTGTCCAACCAATACCTGGTATGAATTTAAGTACATTTTTTGTAAGTGCTCTTCCTGCAAGTGCAGCACTTGCGGTCTTAAGAATTACTTGAGCGTCAGATTTTGTGAGTTTATTGTTAAAAATCTTCCCCAAACTAATTATCATTGTAACTTGTGTTGCTGTCATTGGAACTGTATCAACTAATGGGATAGGTATAAAACCTATTGTATAACATGCAACTGCAGCTGAGTGAATAACTCCATGACATAAAACAGCTTGCTTTAAGGTTATATTAGCTAATGCCAGACTTTTTAAATATTTTAGGTTCTTCTTTAAATCTTCTTCAGAATGACAATCTGCTTCATTATTCTCAGCTTCATCTTCACTGTTGAGGAACATATCATAAAATTTTCCATTAAACTCGTACAATAGAGTACTATATTGCGCCTTATTTATGGATTTGTTATTCTTTATACCAATAAAGTTTTTTAATGCTTCTGCATTTTCTAGAACTAAGTTCTCGGAAGGAACTACTACATCTGGATGATCGAGATTCATACTTTTGCAATAATCTTTAAACTCTTTGTATTCATTGTATTGTAATTCGTTATCACGTGCAAAAATAACACATTTATTTCCCTTGAACCCAATACGACATGCAAATCGATCATACGTCCAAGAAGTAATACTCGGCATACCTGATTCACCCTTCAAGGTTGTCCCAAGAAAAATACACTTGACTTCATCTAGGTCCGAATAGGTTTGTGGAATTATTTTCATGTATTCTTTTATTGTCATAAATGAGACTGAGACATCTCGTTCTTCAATTAATTCTCCTAGTTTTTTAGCATAGCTAGAAACAGATTTATGTACGATTACAATAATCAATTTATTCTGCATTTAGAGTACCTCCATTATTTTAGTCGATTCTCACCATTCAAAGTTTGACAATATGATTCATTTTATCAATAATTTTTGGCATTTCCTCAGAAATTCGTAAATGAAAATCAACTTTTAGTATTTCCTTGCTCACCTCTTTAGTTGACTCAAAAAAAACATCAATTTGATCGTCATCAGAATTAACAATTGCTATATTTAGTTTTCTTTCAGCTAAATCGAAAAGTTTTTGTACTTCATTATGATTTCCAGAGTATTTTAACACATGCTTTGATATCTCTTTAAACTCTTCATACATCTGTTTGTTATCTGATGTTTTCTTTTTAGTTTTGAGTCTTTGCGATATTAGTCTTGCCATAGCTAGATACTCATCTGAAAGCTCTAATTTTCTCTTATCAACTAGTAATTTCTCTGATTCATCTGTATTGTTAGACCATGGTAATACATTATCAACACCTGCAATTAAAGCCAGTTTCTCATATTCATTTTTTTTAGTCTGTGCAAAGTATATTCTACTCAATAGAATAGCATTTAGTCCAACATTATAGTCATTCGCTATCATTTCTCTTAGCGGAAGTATTACATCATCTAAATTTCCTAAACTAAGATTAACAAAAATACTTTGTTGAAGTAGATCATAATTTTCACCAGCATATCTCAACGCTCTCTCAAGTAATTGTGGTACAAGAACATCATTAGGAGCAAGCAAAGATATGTGTTCTATACAACATGATGCAGCTATTATATCTTCACGCAAAAACTCAAAATTACCTGTGTGGAAGTTATTATATGAATTAATTGCATGTTCTTTATAATCATAAGAAATAACACTACTTATCTCGCTTCTGTAAACTTCCATCGCTGCGTTGCCCTTATAATACCAAAATGGAGGAAATGCATGAAATTTGTCGGACATAACATCTAGACGTTCATATCTTTTTATATGATCTGGCTCCAAAAGAGCCTCGCTAAAGCGAGATAATTGCTTTTGAGTTAAACGGTATTTATCATCAAAATTATAGTCCAATGACAATTTCCATGCTGTTTCAAACAATTGTGAACGCAATCCGTATAATTGTTCCAGTTCATGTCGCTTTAACTCCCACTCGCTACGTTCTTTGTCAAGTAAATACTCACTTTTATTTCTTCGATAGTTCATATATCCCGTTCCAATTTGTGCTGAAACAGCAATAACTAATGTCAAAGGATCCCCACCTGCAAATAAGACACCTGGACTCGGTACTGCAGACCAAATTGCATTTTTGAGTTTGTGCTGATACTCCTTTTCAATGAAACTCATGTCACCGGCTTGAATTTCAAGGTAAGTAATTGTATCAAGGATTTGCTTTAAAACATCTAGTAATGCTGGATGTTTAACATAATTTTGCAAATTAAGATTACTAAGTATTGCCTCACGTTCTTGCTTCAAAACAATTATATCCTTGCTATCAATAATTTGAGCAATCGAAACTGCGCAGAGATTGAGTGCATACGCAACCTTTTGCTTTTCATTATTCGACAATGGTGTAACAAAATCAGAATTTTCCATAATAATCCCTCCTAAAACACTTCAATTTTAACTGGAACATGATCAGATACATTTTCCCTATATTTTTTATAGTCACCAAAAAAGTAATGATTAACAGCATCAATCCGTGAAATAGTATATGGAACACTACTATTCTTTAGAACATTGAAACTAAAATGATCATAATTACTTGCATAGCCAGGGTCACTTTTCTTTAGTGTTGTTTTCTCATCTTGAAAAGTATGGATATTCTGTGGTTCAATAGAATTACACAACGCGCTATCAATATTATAATCACCAAGAATAGCTGTAAATGCTCGTTTAAAATTACCATAACGATGCGTATCTATCTTTTGATGAATAACACCTTTGGCAAGTTCACATTCCTTTTTTCGTCGTATAATACTATCAAGCGAATCGTTTCCTCCATGCTCAACATGAATATTTATCAAGCGAAATTCATTACTCGAATCAAGATACCTCGGAGAAAATCTACCATACAATGGATCTCTTTTCATACGATCTGAGGATCTATAATCACTATATATTCTTGGTTCACTATTCCTTGAGCATTCTACTATTCTATTAGAATTCCATATAAACGAAAATTCACTTCCATATACGTGAGTACCTGTCCAATATGAAGGAAGGTTTCTTAAAATACCATCAATCACTATTCTATTTTTAGCTTCTTGAAAAGCAATAATATCAAGCCCTTCATCTGCAATCAAATCATATATAAACCCATAAAACTCTCGACCTTGTTCCTCTGTTCTATAGCTTTTCAACAGATTAAGTGACCCTATGCGATAGCTCATATATGCTCCTCCAATAACTAAAAATTTTTCTGTTACAGATACTCAAATCATTATAATTCGATCTCTTTTAATTCAATTTCATAGTTAGTTTCATCGTTAAATTGATTAATGATTTCTAATGATTCAATTTGTCCATATGTTGTTAATGCTTATTTTTTGTTGCCATGCGATATGCCATTTCTAAGATGCTTCACTAGATTGCTCAATGAATAATCATCAACATATTTATTTGTTGATCTATCCCAAATTTAAGATTTTGATATCTTTTCAACATTGATTTCTCCAAATTGAGCTGTTTTTAAATCTATTTTGGGAATCTGTTTGATCATAGTTTCTCTTGGAATGGTAATCAATCCAAAACAGCAATTTAGAAGGTAAGTTACATCATACTTTTCATAAATTGACGCTGTTGATTTAATTAGTTCTGTGGTTCGTTCAATAAAATCATAGCCAAAATGTTTGTATTCCATAACATCTCCTTCAATTATTCACTTTTTACTTTTGTTTGCCAAAATCTCATTTAGTAAATTGATTGCTGATTCTTCAGTTGGATCATTTGTTCCAAGTTCACCTCGGAATGCTTTGGCTAAGACGGATTTTTTCAACAATTCCATATTACTACCTTGGTTCGTTAAATCAGCGATGTATTCTTCCTCATTTAAAAGTGCTTTCAATATCGAAACTATTGCCTTTTGTTCTTCTGTCGATGGTAACTGTATCATTGTTTTTCGAATATCTCTTAAGTGTAAGTTAGGTACTCCAATACCTGTCAAATGTTTGCAAAATTGAGCATAGCACATAGGACTATTAACCACCAACAACAAATACTCAGGTACAATCTTTTCACTAGGTCGCAAAAGAGCCAAACTTACATAAATATCAAAAACTTCATCTACATCTACAATTGCTGCCTTTCCTGTTGAACCATTTTTAGATAATAAAACATCTCCACGTGTTGGTGCTAATCTGCCATATAATTTTTCATGCAATTCTTGGGGTATAAATTTTATATTATCCCAATCTATTCTTCCATTTTTAATGTTCTTTGCAGATAAAAACTTAAATCCTTGTTCTGAATATTGAGGAGTTTGATGGGTTCCATCTGTTATTTTCAGACATACTTCATCTAATTGGACATGATTCCAACTATCTAATTTTACTCCATTCTCTTCCCGCCACTTAGCCGTCAACTCCCCACGAAATGCTTTGGCTAGGATTGCTTCTTTGCGTTTTTCAAAGCCTTCACGAGCTTCTTCGATTAATTCTTGGGCTTTGTCAATTTTTTCGAATAGGGATTCGATGCGGTTGACTATGCGTTGTTGTTCTTGTATTGGAGGTAATGCTACCAGCAAAGATTCAAATTCACTTTTTCTTATTGATGGTGAATTGTCCCCTTTCATATAACTCATGGTATTGTTAATGAACGAATCACTCAATAGATAATAGTAAATATAACGAGGTATACAACTTCCATTTGACCTAAGAACATAAAATCCAGTGGAAGCGATGATATCATCAAAGTCATCTACAACATATGCAATATTTTCTAAATATGGTCTAACTAGCGAAAATATTACATCATCTTTCCTAATTTCCCTACTTGCTCGACTTGGCGCATCTGCGGTTTCGAGATTTTTATATAACCTAATACTATGCGCTTTATTGTCAACAGCATCTATATCTATATATTTAAAATATTCTAAATTGAGATCATTAGGCTTCTTTGATCTCATTTCTTTAACTAAACTTTTTATACTTGTATACACCCAATTATCTGGTAGCTTAAATGATTCTAGGTGTCTAGATTCGTTAGTAGTGGTGTTATTATTTTCATGTTTTTTCATCACTTACCTACTCCCCCCCAAGTGTCTTAATTCTTTAACAACACTCATTAGGAGATCTGCTGCTTCTTCAAGCTTTGCTGCTGCTTCTTCAGCACTTTCTATTGGATCTGGAAGATCATCATATTCTGTTAATGAGTCATCCTTAATAAGTCCTAAATCAAGCGACTTTTTAGCTAGTATGTCTTCTACTTTAAATACGTTAAAGCGTTCGTCATCAACCTTTGTTCTATCCTCAGCTAAATAAGCTTCTTTAAATGCATCAAAATGTTTTTCAGTAAGCGGAGTTCTTTTACCGAAGTTCTCCATATTAGTTCGAAGGTCATAGAACCAAACTTCTTTTGTATTACCTTTTTCTGTTTTTCCACGCTCAAAGAATAAGACGTTTGTTTTTACGCCCTGTGCATAGAATATACCTGTAGGAAGTCTTAAAATCGTGTGAAGGTTACACTTGTCCATTAAGTCTTCACGTATTTTATTACCGTCACCATCTTGGAATAATACGTTATCTGGTAGTACAACAGCCGCTCTTGCATTGCCATCTTTTTTTAGCGATCTATAAATGTGTTGCAAGAAATTTAACTGCTTATTTGATGTTAAGAATGTTAAGTCATCACGTGATGCACGTTCTCCACCTTGTTTTGTTCCAAATGGTGGGTTAGTTAGCACAACGTCAAAATCTTTAAATTTTGTTCCAAGACTCGACAAGGTATCACCTAAAGCTAAGTCACTTTCGATGTCATGTAACATGGCATTCATCAGTGCTAGTCTATGTGTTTCTTGCACAAGTTCACAACCAGTAAAAGCTTCTACTCTTTGGAAGTTAGCTTTTTTTTCACTTAGGTCATAATGATTATCTGTTTTATGTTTTATATAACTATCAGCAGCAATCATAAAGCCGAAGGTGCCTGCAGCAGGGTCATTACATTTTTCGCCTGGTTTAGGATCAATTAATTCAACCATCACGTTAATGAGTGGTCTTGGTGTGAAATATTGTCCCGCGCCTGATTTCTTTTCGTTGGCGTTCTTTTCTAGTAAGCCTTCATAAAGATTACCTAGACCTTCTTCTTTGGCATTGTACCAATCTAGCTGATCGATAGATTTTACTATCTTTTCTAGGTTTTTAGGTTCATCTATATTTGAATTTGCATTGGTATAGATCTCTTTGATCCTACCACTGCCTTTTGTACCTAAGTCGAGTAGTAATTGACGGTAAAAGTTCTTAAGTTCAATTCCGTCTTTTGCTATGAGTTTATCCCATCTGTATTCTTCTGGTATGTTACTTTCTACTTTTTCACCACGTTCTTTTGACATTTTTAAAAATAGAATATAGGTAAGTTCAGTCACATACTGATGATATGTGATTCCATCATCTCTTAGTACGTTACATAGGTTCCATAGTTTGCTTACGATTTCTTGAGTATTCATTTTTATGCAGTCTCCCTGTTGTTATATAGATTTTCATTTAATACGACTAATATTTCATCTAATCGGTTATTAAGTTGCTTATTGATTCTATCATAGCCACCATCATTACTAAATGGTGCATCTCCAAAGGATTCTTTGTCGATGATATATTCCTTTAACAATTGCTTTTCAATTCTTTCAATCCATTTGAATTGATTTGGTTTCCACTGCTGAAGTTGTTTTACCTTCTTCATGGCATTTCTAATACGATCATCATGATTAACAAGGGCATCACCAAGAGCATGTTGCCTGATAAAGCTAATGATATCTGCCGCAATATCTTCGTTTTTCATTGAATTATGAGCTGTATTTAAGTTTGCTTCAGTAAAACCATGTTTTGTTAGTTCTAATCTGAGTGACTTGAGCGATGCTCTAGTGAGTTCTTGCGGTCTTTGGCATACTATTTCAAGTGCAGGAATTTTATTCATGTTTTCTTTGATGAACTTAGCAAATTCGTGCATATAGTCTTCAGGTTTTTCAGCTACGCCGTACCCTCTTTCATGTCCTGTTAGTTCATCTTCATGATCTGAGTAGATGATTTGTCTTGGATTGTATATCTTTTTATCAAGGAAGATGAGCAGTTCCTTACTGTTTGTAAGCATATCAACCGCTTTACTTAGTTCACCGTTTCTGATAGTTTTTATGAACTCATCTGGTTCAAGACCACCTGTATAACTTTTAAAGAGTTCTAAGTGTTCACCGCTTAATGTTCTCTTTTTTCTTTGAAGCTTTGCGACTATTGCATCGATATGGCGTTTCTTCTGTGTTTCATTTTCTAACTGATTAAGTTCTGCAACTAAATCCTCAAAGGATACGGAAGCTGATGCAACTACTGGTTTCATATTGGTTACTTTTTCAAGTCCTTCATATAGTTTTACAGCATCGTAGATATTAAAATGTGTTTTACCAATGTCATCACATAATCTTGTTGCTCTTCCTAACATTTGTTCATATAGAATTCTAGATCTAACTCGTCTCATGAAGACTAAGTTACTGATTCTAGGCACATCGATGCCCGTTGTTAATAAATCAACCGTTACAGCAATTACTGGATTCACTTCATTTTTATAGCGTTTTATTGCTTCAAGTGGATCGGTAACTGAACCTGTGATTTTCATGATAGAATCATCTTCTATAAGATAACCTTTAGCCTCGTATATCTCTTTTAGAAGCCTTACAATCATGTCTGCATGTAAATCTGTCGCTGCAAAGATTAATGTCTTATCAGGTCCTTCAGGGCTTATATAGTCAGTGATTTCATCAAGTACTACTCTGTTAAAATTTTCATTGATGACTTTCTTATTAAATTGTTCCACTTCAATATTAATGTCATCTGGAATTTCAGCACTGTTAATAATTTCATTGGTGATTGGGTCATAAATTGGCACAACATCGCCTTGTTTATAACTTATGCCATTATCACTTAATTCAGTTGTAATTTGATGAGGTGGTTCATGATCCACTAAGTACCCATCTATTACAGCTTCTCTGTAAGAGTAATTGTACACGGGTTGACCAAATATTGAAGTTGTATGTAAGGCTGGTGTCGCAGTTAACGCAATTTTTACAGCATCAAAGTATTCAATGACTGCTCTATATTTACTGATGTAGTCATCTTGATTTCTGTATTCAAGTTCAACATCACCCATTTCTTTATCTAGGATGTAACCTCTGTGCGCTTCATCAACCACGATGCAATCATAGGTATCTATTGCTGGTACTTCATCTTCAGAAAACAGAATTCTTCTTACCATGCCTTGCACTGTAGATATATGAAGTTTAGTTGTGAGTTCAGGAGTTTTTTCTCCAAGTACTTTTACATCATATATTCTATTAAAGGTTTGAAGGTCTTCAATCACACTATCTTTAAAAGCATCTTCTGCTTGTTCACCAAGTGATGAGCGATCGACAAGAAACAAGACCCTTCTAAAACGGTCACTTTTAATCAGTCTATAGACTAATCCAATGGTTGTTCTTGTTTTTCCCGTACCAGTAGCCATTGAAATTAAGATTGACTCTTGACCTGCTTCAATACTTGCTTCAACACTTTTAATGGCGTCTATTTGATAATCTCTAAGACCTAAGCCTTTTGGATCTTGTAAGTATTGATAGGGTTCTTCTTTTAGCTTGTGATGGGCATCGTCAATATCACTAGAGAGCAAGTTCATTAGACCCTCTGGTGAGTGCCATGATTGGAGTGCTTTAGGATGATTGGTTGATTTTCTAACATCTAAAAACCATACACCTGATTTTTCTTCAATTTGTTTTAAATACTTTCTGCCATTGGTTGCAAAGATAAAAGGCACTTTATTATCGTTCCAATTATTAATGACATATTCACTGTGTTCTTCTTTAATTGCAGCTGCATATTGCTTAGCTTGTTGAATATCTGAAGGAATGTCTTTACTTCCTCTTTTAGCTTCAATGATGCCTACAAAGTCTTCTTTTACAAAAAGTGCATAATCCGCTCTGCCTTTAGTTCTTGAACCAACAGCATCAGTTGGCCATTCGGATATGGCTAAATTCTTTCGTTTATCTGGTCTTGTTCCTTTGGAATAGGTTAACTCACTAGAGTCCACTTCCCAGCCACTCATTCGCAGTTGTTCATCAATTATTTTACGTGTTTCTTTTTCATTTAATTTAATGAGTGAAGCTACTTTTCTTGATTTTTCTTTACGTTCATCTACTTTAGTTGAGTCATACTCTTTTCTAAATCGTTTAAGTTCAAGTTCTAGAGCATTTACTCTTAAGTCATATTCATCTGACAAGAGCTTTGTTTCCGCTTTTAAAAGTTCTGTTAGATCCTTATCCTTTTGATCTACTGGCTCTATATAAGCAACTTCTTCGAACTGCCAGTCTCCATATATTTTCATAAACCATACTGCCAGTTTATAGGCAAGACTATTGTTTACCATTGCATCATTAACAACACTATAGTTTTCATGTGCTGCTTTGTTTCTTGATTTTCTAAGCGTATGTAAAATATTATCAATCTCGTAAGGTAGTAGATCATTCTGCTTTAATACCTTAAGTTTATTCACTTGTGTATTTTCAAATGGCGTTTCAAGGTCATCATAGGCATACATAAAATCAACTAAAAGTTCACCAAACATCCCCAACTTAATCAACGAGGTGTTGGGATCTTGATAAATGTTTTTTTCAGATAATTGACCAAGAGTTGCTAATGTTGGCCATTTTTCTTTTAGAAATATGAAATTTGTCTTCATTGGCTTTTCCTCACTTAATCATTTATATTGATAACTTACTATGATTATACAAGACCTATTTTGGGGTATTTGCTTCGTTTTAAGCACTACTAATATTATACACATTAAAGCACGCTACTATCCATATTTTTACTCGATTAGTATAATTAATTGCCTAAATAATCGATTTATATAGCAAAAAATATAAAAGCCCTCTACAAAAGTTCAACTTACAGTAGAAGGCTTGTTGTTGATATACAATTTTCTAAAAACTATAGATACTATTCAATGAATAAAACTCACTTTAAATTAATGACTCCATTCCTCTAAATCGCCTTCTAATCTAACAATAAGTTCACTATCAACAGTGGCTTCAATTCTATCAACAAATAGCTTCAAATGCCGTCCTAACTTCTCTAGAGCATCATCTCTTGGGTACAGCTTCAGGAATATTCTTCCGTCTTTTAGTACCTTGAGTTCCTTAATATTCTTTGTATCGATATTTTCTAAATCATTTAACTGAACAACTGTCCTTTGCTCATAAATACACTCTCCATCTTTAGTTTCACCCACTTTTATTAAAACTGTTTGATAGGAAACATAATTATTGATATCATCCATAGCAATGCTTTTAAGCTCTTGTAATACTTCCTTAGCAGTAATTATACAGTCATCCTCAGCCTCTTTAATAACTCTATTTCTGTAAGCATCATACCTTTCTTTGACATGTGCTCGATTGAAAACTTCTGACGCTTTCTTGTCGATTAATTCATCATCCATGGTATCAGTTTTATATCCAGCATCTTTATAGGCTTGTCTTTGCGAGGAGCCATTTATTAATTCTTGAACAAATAGTTCCTCTTTTACAGTTAGATTCTCTTTTTTCCTCACCACTACCTCCCCCATTATTATTTCACATGAACAAATTCCTCATGATAGCTCAGATGATTTAGTACCAATCATTAGAACATTTCGCTTAATTTCTTCTGTTATACTTTTTGACTTTAAAGCACGCAGAGCTGGCTCATTTACTAACCGATTGAAAGCTATACAAAAGTTTTGCTTAGCCTTACCATAGTCAGGCGCTTTCCTTACCCCTTCAATACCACCAATAGACTCAAGTGCTTTTCTTGTAATATTGTGTAAGGATTTATATAACGTTCTTCGTTCATCACTACCTGCTTGAATAGTAATTATTTTTTTTATCTTTTCAAATTCGTCATCAACACTTGGTAGATTAGGACTAGCTACATCAATCATTGCTTCTCTTAATCCTGCTACACTTGGATTGTACTTTGATGTTGTAATAAAATGTCCAACTGCTTCAGAAAATAATTCCGCATCTTCAAATTCAAAAATACTATACCATGTTTTCAATGTATCTTTGTCATCGGTCACATTAAAACTTGGATAGAATGTTTCGAGTTTTCCCATTTGCCATGCAAATTCCGATTTATTCATCAAATTCCTCCTCTTCATTTAAAAACCTATTTAACTCACTCCTTGGATTGTTGATATCCCGTTTTAATCGACTCAATTTACTTTCGGCACCCATCTTCTCATTCGGTTTCAACATCCTCAACCACAATTGATCATATTGATTTCTTAATTTACTAGGGTTGAGAATGACTGTAGACCAAAAATTATCTGACTGGCTGAATTTGAGTACCTTGCTGATTTCATCCCACTCTCTTTTGTCAATTCTATGCAATTTCTCTATTTCAGTCGTCCAGTTTTCAAATTGCTTGCTTCCCTTTTTTGGAACTCTTGCATTTGGGTTATTCCTAAGGATTAAAGAAATAAATTCTTTTGCGATTTGATTGGAGATACTTTTAGGGTCATCAATTATTTTCTCAATATTATCACTCTCAATGAAAGAATTGATTATACATTCATTATCATTACTTTTACATTTATTATTAGTATCCAGCAACTGTTTCTCTTCTGTAGACTTCGTGTTACCTTTCACCATGTTTTTTTGATACAACTCCCAATTATTAATTGTTATAACTGTTCCCCAACTGTTACTTTTTACAGTTATCATATTTACATTCTCTAGCCACGACAAAATTTTTCTCACCGTTTTTACATTTGGTTCTTTTTTCAATTTTCCTTGGTAGTACCCCACCCCATATGAAATTTTTCTTAGAGATGTCACAACTTGACCAGGTAATATCGTTGCGGTTGTAGCATCTGGATTTGGTATCTGGGCTTTAGAATGATTAGCCCTATACTTGAGATACTGCCATATCCTATGATACATCGGTTCCATCAACCATATCGCTGAGTCTAATTCTTTACGCCAATCATATATGTAACCTTTCATTACTCACCTCACTTAACTCCTTTTTAAACCCAAGTGATTGCATAGACCCTTAATTAGACCATGTACTTCATCCAACTCCTGCCTTAGATTATTTAATTCAGGGTTCTCATCTACTTTGATTCTTACGTGACCCCCTTCCGTTTTTACTGCTATTAACTCGCCGACATCAATCAATTTTAAGATGCTTTCTTTGCTAAGTTGAGTTTCTTTCTTATAAGCGGAGAGTGACATCCATTTAGCCATATGATCACCACTTGTGTTGAATTGAATTCAACACGCTATCAAAAAAAATATCTTCTTTAATATTTAGATCATCAATTCCAAGAATAATGCAAAGCATGTTAACTTCATTAATCTTAAACTCATTGACATTGTCGATCTTTAGTTTAAGCCCAGCCGACGTAATTCCAAGTTTTTGAGCTATATACTTGTATTTAAGCCCTGATTTAAGAATATGTTCACGCAACTTTTTTGAATCAGCCATGACAGTCCTCCTTTAAAGGTTGAATTATATTCTACACTTCAACAATAACATCGCGTCGATTTAATTTCAACAAAATTTTTCAAAATATATTGTTTTTGTTGATTTTTTTTCTTTTGATGATATATTGTTCTTATAGGAGGTGATAATTTGATATTAGGAAAACCAATAGGAGAGCAAATTAAGAAACGGCGTGAAGAACTTAGTATATCACAGGAGGAATTGGCGAATAGACTTGGATACAAATCCCGTTCATCAATCAATAAAATTGAAAAAGGGTTAACAGATGTGAATCAAACTAAACTCAGACACTTTGCAGAAGCGCTTTCGACAACACCAGATAAATTACAAGGTTTAGAGTTACTTAATATTGATTTAGGATTGTTTGGAACTACAACTGGAAAAAGATTGAAAGAATTGCGTGAGGAATCTGGTTATAGTATTCAATTTATAGCAAGCTCATTGAATATTGAAGCAAGAGTATATGAGCAATATGAAAATAATTCAGTTGAAATTGAAAATGAACATTTGTATGACATTGCTTCATTTTATGACGTATCTCTTGAATATATCAAGACATTGACTTATAACAAAAATGATGGTCTAAAAGTGAATGCAAAATTCAATAGGATTTATAATGATCTAACTGAAGACGAAATCAATAAAGTAATAGAATATGCTGATTTTTTAAGATCACAAAGAAAATAGTAAACAAATCATCAAAAAACCCCTAATGTAGCGCATTAGAGGCGTTTCACAGACTATGAGCATCAAAGACTCAGAAGCCTAGATTACACGTCAATTATAGCATTTTTCTGTCTCTGATGCATCAAATTAACCTGAAAGGTGATGTATTATGGCTAAAAAAACTAACTACACAAAAAATGGAATTAACTATTATCGTGTAACAGCAACAATAGGTTTTGATGTGAAAGGCAAACGTATTAGGAAGGAATTTTTAGGTAAGTCAAAAAAAGAAGCTCATGCTAAGCGAGATCAGTATTTAGAAGGAATAAACAAAGGGCTTGATCCTGATTATGATAAAGTTTCATTTGGAGAATTATTTGAAAGTTGGCTTCTTTATGTACACAAGCCAACCCTTGCATTAAGCACATACAACCGATATGAAACAATACATCGACACTGGATTAAACCTTCAAATTTTTACAATACTAGGCTAATCAATCTAAAGAGCATAGAAATACAAAAGCACATAAACCAAATGAAAAGTCCTGACACTGCTAGAAGGGTTTATCTTTTACTCTCCACCTTTATTAAGTATTGTATAAAAGAAAGACTAATCACCTATAACCCCTTAGATAACGTTAACTTGCGAAAAGTAGAGCCCAGGGAGTATATAAAGTATTTATCTCGAGAGAATGTTACTAAGCTATTAAATGCATTTGCTACAGATAAGTCTCTATTTATCTATGTTTTTGTACTTCTGACTGGAATTAGAGAAGGTGAGCTTTGTGCTTTAACACATGATGATCTTAACTTTAAAGAAGGGACTATAACTATTAAAGCTACACTTGGAAGAGTATCTGTTACAGATGAACACGGTAAAAGGAGATCAATTATTCAAATTAGTCCACCTAAAACGAAAGCTGGCAATAGATCACTTCCGATACCTTCAAAGTTAATAACTTCTCTTAAATCGCATATACTTTCAGAAAAAGAAAAACACATTAATCTAGGAATTGCATTTAAAACTTCTAATTTTCTATTTACTTCAAACATGTGTACCCCTCTAAGAGGCGATCATCTTAATGATAGATGGAAGAAAACTCAAAGGAAACTAAAAATAGATACCGTAGTAAATTTTCATGGACTACGTCATACCTTTTGTACTATACTCGCTGAAAAGAATGTTCCAATTAAAACTGCTGCTACTTTGATGGGACATTCAAACATAGAAACAACTGCAAGAGTTTACACCCACGTTGATAAAAAATCAAAGGACGATGCTATAAAACAATTAGAAACAATCTTTAGATAATACAGTAACTTTTGATTTAAAAAGCTCTGTAATAATACTCATGTGGGAAAAATGTGGGGAATTAGTACAAAAAAAAATAGAAACCTTGATATATCAAGGCTCTACCTTATTTGGTGGAAGTGGTGGGAATCGAACCCACGTCCGAACATGCAATACATAAGCTTTCTCCGAGCGCATTCACGTATAAATTGTCCTCCTACACTAACTCCGTGACTAGCAGAGTGTAGGAGCAAGTCTCTGAGTTACCCCCTGGCGTCGAGACGAGCGCCAGCTTTGTTCACTGTAAAGGTTGTGTGAGTCGGCACTTCTCAGGAGACAGTGACCAGGTCCTATAACGAGAAGGCGGACTGCAGCTTAATTAAGCTGCGAAAGCGTAATTATTTTTAGCGTTTAAATTATGAACCCAGTTCTTTTACGTGTACCCCAGATTCAAAAAACACGGCTCGCTTACTTATGCTCAACATCCCCGTCGAAACCAGTGCACCCCCATTTAAAGGATGAACAATACGCATTATCATGCGCATTATTTATCCTTTAAATGCGCCCCTCTGGCCAATTGAACGTTTTTTGTTCAATGTAGAAGAGTCGCTCGAAGAGCGAAATAGCATTTGATCTTAAAGGTTTACTTCTTTAATCTTGATTACGGTTCTTGATCTCGCGTTTCAATCTCATATCTGAATCGCGTTTGGACATGGCATCGCGTTTGTCGTGCATTTTCTTACCACGCGCTATGCCGAGTTCCACTTTCATTCTTCCTTCTGTGTTGATGTAGACACGCAGAGGCACGATCGTGTATCCTTTTTGAGAAGTCAGGTTCATCAACTTCTTGATTTCCCTGTTATGCAGTAAAAGCTTTCTGACTCTCAGAGGGTCGGGATTCATGCGGTTGCCGAATTCGTATGGCGCCACATGCATGCCTTTTATCCAGACTTCTCCGTTTTTGATTTCGGCGTAGGATTCCTTTACGCTAACTTTCCCTGCACGAAAAGACTTCACTTCGGTACCGGTTAAAACGATGCCCGCTTCTATGGTGTCTTCGATATAGAAGTCGTGGTATGCTTTTTTATTGTTAGCAAGCAGTTTGCCAATCGCCATGTCATTCACCTTTTATCTACTTTCTTTTCATGCTAAATTCTAACACACAAACCCTCTAAAATCAATATTTTCAGCCGTTTTGTAACTGGATTGTTTTATTATGGACGTCTATCGTCAGACCTTTTTTACGACTGCTATCACGAGTGATACAAGCAGTAGACTTCCACCGATCAGTCCCATGGTCGTCACCGATTCCTTTAAAATGAAGATTGCCATCAGAAGGGTTAGGAGCGGTTCGCCTAGCATGATGATCCCTACGCTTTCTGGAGAAGCCACCTGTTGGGCTCTGGTTTGAAAGTAGGTAGACAGGCTTGATCCGAATACGCTGATGACAAGGATAGGCAACCATCCGTCGATGAGTATCTTAAGGTCGAGTCCTTCGAATATCAGGGTCGAAATCAATGAGAATATCGCTACCACCAGGAGGATGACAAAGGTCATCTGGTCTTCGTTCATTTCAAGCGTGTACTTGTCAATGAGCATGATGTAGGCCGTGTAGGCCACAGAGCACCCTATCGCCATGGCATCGCCGCTGTTGAATCCAAGTCCGTCTAGGCCGCTGATCCAGTATAGGCCGATCAGCGAAGTGGTTACTGAGAGCACCACCCATTTGTTTGGCTTTTGCCTTTTAAACACCAGCTGCACAAGCGGAACCCAAAGTACGGATAACGCCACCAGGAAGCCTGACTTTGACGCGGTGGTGTAGCTCAATGAGATCACTGCGAAATAGTAAGCAAGGAACAGGAAGAACCCGAGATAGGTTCCGTGAAAAGCGAGCTTTCTGGTCATTTTTATGCTTTTTCTTTTGATGATTCCGAACATGAGTGCCGCGAGTGCGAATCGACCCAGCATGAGATGAAACGCCGGTAGCTCGTCGATAAAAAGCTTCATTACTATCGTACTGATCGCCCAGCCTGTGGCCGAGAAGAACAACATGCCATATGCCGCCCTAAGCGACGGCTTTTTAGATGAAACGTCCATTAAATACCCCTTTATCCCCTTTTGAATGACCTAGATGCCTATGTCCCTGTAAAAATACAACTCACCGTCTTCGCCGTACTTCCATACGACCACAAAATTGCCGGATGAATCTTCCGTATGTTCTGTCGTCAATGTGTATTTCCCCTTTTCGTAGATATCACCGTCTACATGGTACACATCGATTGTTTCAATGGTAAAGACCGCCCTACCGATTCTTTTCATGGTCTGGCCGATCCCCTCAGCGATCTCTTTTCTGCCGTGCATCATTGCGCCGCCATCTGTGAGGATCGCTCCGTTTGGATGAAAGGCGTTTGATAACGCTACTGAATCCTGGTTTTTCCACGCCTGAATCCACTTTGCGTTTCCCTTGTCGATGTCTTTTCTAATCTGATCAAGTGAACGTTCCATTTTATTCTCCTTGCAGGTAGCCGGTCAAAAATGTATAGATCCCATCTTCGTCATTGCTTGTTGTAATATGGTTGGCATGGGCTTTGATGCTTTCTTTCGCATTGCCCATCACCACGCCGACCCCAGCGCCTCTGATCATCTGAAGGTCGTTCTCGTTGTCTCCGAAGACGATCACATTCTCATTTTCGACTCCCAGTGATTTTGCGAGTTCGTCGATGCCGGACCACTTTGAGACGCCGTCAATCATGAGATCCAAGAGATTGGTGTTGGAAAACACCGTTTCAATGCCCTCAAGTGCGTCAAAGCGAGCTCTGACCTTGTTAAAGTCATAGGTTCCATCCTGATAGATGCCGAACTTAAAGATGTTCGGGCGCTTCGCTAAAAGCTCCTCTGCGCTGTCGATGACAAATACACCCTTCACATGGCTGTGCTCACTTTCTGTAAGCGACCTCTCAAAGGCCTTTGCGGTATGCTCTATGCGGTTGCAGTAGATGGTATCTTCTGTGTACAGGTGAAAATAGATGCCCTCTTCATGCATGATGCTGATGATCTCTTTGACAAGCTCATAGCTGAAGGTGTGGCTTTTGACCGGTCGGTTCTCCCTGTGGAAGACGACTGCTCCGTTGCAGGCCACCAAATGGCATGGAAAACCAAGCATTTGAGGTATCACAGTCGCTGACTGAAGAATTCTGCCTGTAGCGATAGTGATATGGTGTCCGTCGTTATATAGCTGATTCAGTATATGTTTTGTTTTTTCTCCGATGGTATGGTCACTTTTAAGCAGTGTGCCATCAAGATCAAGCGCGATTAGTTTTTTCATAGATTCTCCTTTTTTTAGGCTCTAGTGGTAGTGTACCTTAAAACTTTGATGTGGTAAATAGAGTATCTTATCTAAAAAAAGTAGTTGACCCCTAAAAAGGCCAACTACTCACGTTTTACTTAATACGTCACTAATTAATCAAGTTTTCGTAGTATATAGAAGTCGATTTCACGAAGTCCCACATCTACCTTGTCCACCCTTACTTCTACAGGATCGCCTATCGAGTACGTCTTTTTGGTACGTTCTCCTATCATGCGCATGTTTTCCTCATCGTATAGGTAGTAGTCGTCTTCGAGCATGCTGACTCTTGTGAGTCCTTCGATGGTGTTGTCTAGCTCTGTAAAGATACCGAAGCTTGTGACAGATGAAATGATTCCATTGAAGGTATGACCGATAAAGGGTAGCATGAACTCCGCTTTTTTCATGTCGTCTGTTTCACGCTCCGCCTGTTCCGCGACACGTTCCCGTTCTGAAGACTGTTTGGCCGCATAATCAACGATTGGGATCAACTGACTGATTCTTTGTGCTGTCAGTTTACCTTTGATCGCCTCTTTGATGATCCTGTGGATCTGCAGATCTGGATACCTTCTGATAGGCGAGGTGAAGTGGCAGTAATACTCCGCTGCAAGTCCGAAGTGTCCTTCGTTGACCGGCGAATACCTGGCTTGCTTAAGCGATCTGAGCATCAGCTTGTTGATGATATGCTCTTCCTTTTTCCCTTGTACAGATTCAAGCAGCTGCTGCACGGTTTTTGGATGAAGCTCGTCTTCTTGCATTTTAAGCTCATACCCGAAATTGTGCAGGAACTTGTTGAAGGTCACAATACGTTCAGGATCGGGATCTTCATGTATTCTGTAGACAAAGGGGTATTCGAGCCAGAAGATATATTCTGCGACGGTTTCATTTGCGATAAGCATGAACTCCTCGATAATCCGGTTTGCGATTCGGCGTTCCCGCTGGACGATCTCTATCGGAGTGCCTTCCTCATCTAATATGATTCGAGGTTCTGGGAAATCAAAGTCTATGGCCCCGCGGGTTTCACGTCTTTGTCTGAGTATCTTGCACAGGTCTTGCATATGATTGAATGTCGGAACCAGTTCCTCATATTGCTTAAGTTCTGGGCGGTCTACATTCTCTAGGATATCGCTCACATCCGTATAAGTCATTCTTTCAGTGGTCTTGATCACGGATTCATAGATTTCTTGTTTGACTACTTTGCCTTGAGGGCTGATTTCCATCTCACAGGACAAGGTCAATCTGTTCACTTTAGGATTCAAGCTGCAGATTCCGTTTGACAGCGTTCTAGGAAGCATGGGTATGACCCGGTCGATCAGATAGACGCTCGTACCGCGCTTAAGCGCTTCGACATCGAGCTTGCTGCCTTCGTTGACATAGTGCGTGACGTCTGCTATATGCACACCCAGCACATAATTGCCGTTTTCGAGTTTTTTCACATGGACAGCGTCATCAAGGTCCTTGGCATCTGCCCCGTCGATGGTGACAATCGTCTCACCGCGCAAATCCCTTCTTCCTTCCATCGCTTCAAGTTCGACTTCTTCTGGCACACGCTCCGCAGAACGCTGCACTTTTCTAGGGAATTCTTCAGGCAGCTGGAATTTCTTGATGACAGAAAGCACATCGACGCCTTTGTCGGTGATGAATCCAAGCACTTCTGTGACCACACCTTCAGGGTTTCTTCTGCCTTCGGGCCACTTTGTAATTTTAACAACCACCTTCTGACCTTTTTTGGCACCGCCGAATCCTCTATATGGAATATAGATATCCATCGACAGCTTCTTGTCATCGGGGATGACAAATCCGAAAGTCTCATTGCTGTCGAAGGTACCGACGATTTGCTCGTTGGCATGTCTGATGATCTTGACGATCACGCCTTCTTTTCTTTTGCCTTCACTTTCACTACCTGTGATCTTGCAGTAGACCAAGTCGCCGTTCATTCCTCCGTTAAGCTCGCTTGCCGGGATGAAGATGTCCTTTGTATCCATATTTTCGGCAATGACAAAACCGAAACCTTTTTGTGTCGTGACCAATTTGCCAAGCACCAGGTTCATCAGAATCGGAAGCGCGTATTTTCCCTTTTTAGTTTTAATGACCTTGCCTTCAAGTTCTAGCGAGTCAAGCAGTTCTAAAAATGCAGGTCCATCCGTTTTATCGAGGTTGAATCCACTATATAGATCCACATCTAAGATGGGCTTGCCTGCGTCTTCTAAGGTTTTAAGTACCATGTCTTTTGTAATGTTCATCGTGCACCATCTCTTTCTTATGTATATAGTTCTATCATACGCTATATTCCTCTTATTGCCTATTTAATGTTGATTAATCAAGTATTCATAAAAAGTTCACATTACTTTCACGTTAAAACAATGTATAATGGATATAGCATTTTAATGCGACATTTAATAACTACACATATAAACCAAATAGGAGGCTTATTATGGGCAAACATGAATGTGGCTGTGGCCACGATCACGATACTGAGGCAAAAGTAGAACACAAGCACGAAAACGAAGAGTGCTGCGGCGGAACTTCTGACCAAGGATGTTGCGGTGGAGATGACGACGGTTGCGGCTGTGGACACGACCACGGCGAAATGGAGACATTGACGCTTCAGACTGAAGACGGCGAAGACGTGACTTGCGCTGTTATCGGCACTTTCGATGTTGAAGGCAAAGAGTACATCGCTCTACTTCCTGAAAACGGCGAAGAAGTCTACATCTACGCCTACACTGAAGACGGCGAAAACGTACAACTTGACCGCATCGAAACAGATGAGGAATACAACAAGGTTGGCGCTGTGTTCATGGAACTTTGGGGCGAAGACCACGAAGACGAAGAATAGAAATCGAACCATCAATTGAGACCGGCTGAGCCGGTCTTTTTTATTGCATAAAAAAAGCTTGAATCCGAAGATCCAAGCTTTCTATTTTTAAAGTTTTTGCTAATCGCTAAAGGCTAATCGCTAAGCTTTAAAAGTCTTTTCAACTACATGAACAATGGAGCAAATACAAGTGCTACGATCGTCATCAATTTGATCAGGATATTGATAGATGGACCAGATGTGTCTTTGAACGGGTCACCTACTGTATCACCGACAACTGACGCCTTATGCGCTTCAGAACCTTTACCGTCGAAGTGACCTTCTTCGATATATTTCTTAGCGTTATCCCATGCGCCACCTGCGTTTGACATGAAGATCGCCATTAGCACACCTGTAACAAGTGCGCCGGCAAGCATGCCGCCTAGAGCTTCTTTACCAAGGACAAAACCAACCGCGATTGGAGCAAGAACAGCCATCACACCAGGAACCAGCATTTCCTTAAGCGCTGATTTTGTAGAGATATCTACACATTTAGCATACTCAGGAGTTGCCTTACCTTCCATGATACCTGGAATTTCTCTAAATTGACGACGAACTTCTTCGATCATTTCAAATGCCGCACGACCGACAGCTTCCATCGTAAGTGCAGAGAAGATGAACGGCAGCATACCACCGATAAACAGACCCACAACCACTCGTGGATTAAGAATATCAATCGCTTCAAGCTTGACCGCTTGTGAATAAGATGCAAATAGTGCAAGTGCTGTAAGAGCTGCAGAACCGATCGCAAATCCTTTACCGATAGCCGCAGTCGTGTTACCGACAGCATCCAGCTTATCTGTGATGGCACGAACGCCTTTTGGTAGTTCACACATTTCTGCGATACCGCCTGCGTTATCCGCGATTGGACCGTATGCGTCAACCGCAACCGTAATACCGGCAGTGGATAACATACCTACTGCTGAAAGTGCGATACCGTAAAGACCGGCAGCTTGATATGCAGCAAGGATAGCCGCACTGATGATGATGATTGGTGCTCCAGTAGAGATCATACCTACTGCAAGACCGCTTATGATTGTAGTTGCAGGACCAGTAACAGACTGTTCTGCAATCTTTTTAACCGATTTGTAATCACCAGAAGTATATACTTCTGTAAAGTAAGCAATTGCAAGACCTGCGACTAAACCTGAGATTACTGCGAAGAAACCGCTAAGGTTTCCTAAGAATTCTCTACTTAAGAAGAACGCTGCAATGACAACAAGTCCAGAACTCACATATGTACTCATTTTAAGCGCTTTATGAGGATCCGATTTCTCGTCACCACGTACAAACAGCGTACCCACGATTGAAGCAAGAATACCTACTGAAGACAGCATGAACGGGAAGATCATAGCGCCTTCCGGTAAATTACCAAGCTTAAAACCAGCAGTCGCAAGTGTTACAGCTGCAACAATCGAACCTACATACGATTCAAAAAGGTCAGCACCCATTCCAGCGACATCACCTACGTTGTCCCCTACGTTATCTGCGATAACCGCTGGGTTACGTGGATCATCTTCTGGAATTCCTGCTTCTACCTTACCGACAAGGTCTGCACCGACATCGGCAGCTTTTGTATAGATACCGCCACCAACACGACCGAATAGTGCGATTGAAGACGCACCTAAACTGAAACCTGTGATGTACTGAATATCAAATTGAAAAATCTGTGTAAGGATACCAAGACCTAAAAGGCCAAGACCTACAACCGACATACCCATAACAGCGCCACCCGAAAAGGCAACTGATAGAGCTTTATTCATTCCGCTTTCCATTGCGGCGTTGGCAGTTCTTACATTCGCCTTAGTGGCAACCTTCATTCCGAAGAAGCCTGCTAAAGCTGAAAAAAGAGCCCCGATAACAAAACTGATTCCCGTTCTGTAATCTATGCCCACTGATACTACAACAAATAGTATGATCGCAAAAATAAATAATGAGCGGTACTGTCTTTTAAGAAAAGCCATAGCTCCTTCTTGTATGTATGAAGAAATTTCCTTCATTCGCTCATTTCCTGCTGAAACCTTATTGATTTTTTGTGCTTGCATGTACGCAAAAATAAGTGCTAGTATACCTACAATTGGCGCGATGATCCCGAAATTCATCGTGTAACCTCCCAGAATAATAGACTATTGCAAAATTGCAACGAGTAGTGAACAAACGATAAATGCTGCTGCTGCAAATTTTGTAATCTTGTCAAACATTGCTTCGTAGCCTTTAGCTTTTGATTTTCCAAAAAGCTGTTCAGCTCCGCCGCCGATTGCGCCAGATAAACCTGCACTTCTACCTGATTGCATCAAAATACTGATGATTAGGATTAAGCATGAAATAACTAATAATACCGTAAAGAATATTGCCATGGTCATTACCTCCTTTTCCTTTTTTAACAAAGCAATTTTAACATAGCGTTAAGAGTTTAGCAATGATAATAAAACACAGACCGCTATGAAAACGGTTGCCTGTTGTAGGTAAACGATTTCCTGCTATTATTTTTGTTGGGTTTCCAATTGTGAGTATACCACCACTCACTTTTCTCTATTAAATTGTAAGTGAAGGGACCCAAGTACTTGGACCCCTTCACCATTATAAAGCATATTCGCTTAAAATACTATCGAATCTATCGATTAAAGCTTATTTCTTAAGGTTGTAGAATGCAGATAAACCAGCATATTTAGCAGTTTCGTCAAGCATATCTTCGATTCTAAGAAGTTGATTGTACTTAGCAACACGGTCAGTTCTAGCAGGAGCACCTGTTTTGATTTGACCAGCGTTAGTAGCAACCGCTAAATCAGCGATGATATTTTCAGCAGTCTCACCAGATCTGTGTGAAATGATTGTTGTGTAGTTAGCACGTTTAGCCATTTCAATAGCGTCTAGAGTTTCAGTGAGTGTACCGATTTGGTTAAGTTTGATAAGGATCGAGTTAGCGCTGCCTTCTTTGATACCACGGCTAAGTCTTTCAGTGTTAGTAACGAATAGGTCGTCTCCAACGATTTGAACGTCTTTACCGATTGTATCTACAAGTAGTTTCCAGCCAGCCCAGTCTTCTTCGTCAAGACCGTCTTCGATTGAGATGATTGGGTATTTAGCAACTAAACCTTTGTAGAAGTCAACCATTTGAGCAGATGTGTATTCAACGCCTTCGCCTTCAAGAACATAAAGACCTTTTTCAGCGTTCCAAAGCTCTGTAGCAGCAACGTCAAGTGCAAGTACTACTTCTTCGCCTGGCTTGTAACCAGCTTTTTCGATTGCTTCAACGATCACCTTAAGAGCGTCTTCGTTTGATGGTAAGTTAGGAGCGAAACCACCCTCATCACCTACACCAGTAGCAAGGTTTTTAGATTTAAGAACCGCTTTAAGAGCATGGTAGATTTCTGTACCCATTCTTAAGCCTTCTTTGAACGTTACAGCACCAACAGGCATAACCATGAATTCTTGGATATCCACGTTGTTGTCCGCATGTGAACCACCGTTAAGGATGTTCATCATTGGAGTTGGAAGCGTCTTAGCGTTTGTACCACCGATGTACTGGTATACTGGAACGTCTAATGACTCAGCAGCAGCTTTTGCAACTGCGATAGAAACACCAAGGATTGCGTTAGCGCCTAATTTAGCTTTGTTTGGTGTACCGTCAAGCTCGATCATGATTTTGTCGATAAGTACTTGATCAGTAGCGTCAAGACCTACGATTTCTGGAGCGATGATTTCGTTGATGTTGTTAACCGCGTTCAAAACACCTTTACCTAGGTATCTAGATTTGTCGCCGTCACGAAGTTCAACTGCTTCAAAAGCACCTGTTGATGCACCTGATGGTACACCAGCACGGCCCATTGCGCCGTCTTCTAAGTAAACTTCAACTTCAACTGTTGGGTTACCTCTTGAATCAAGAATTTCTCTACCATATACGCCTACGATTGTTGACATTTGATTACCTCCAGTTAGTATTATTTTATAATTGACTCACCGCTCATAAGTGCCGGTTTCTCAAGATCGAGAAGTCCAAGCATCGTCGGTGCAAGATCACTAAGTTTCATGCCTTCTTTAAGCTCTACATCACCCACGCCGGCTATGATCAGCGGTACAGGGTTTGTAGTGTGTGCTGTGAAGATCGCGCCATTGTTCGGATCGATCATTTGCTCCGCGTTACCGTGGTCTGCAGTGATGAGTACAGCGCCGCCCTTTTCAAGAATCGCGTCTGCGACTTTTCCAAAATCAGCATCGATTTCTTCAATCGCCTTGACTGCCGCATCAAATACGCCGGTATGACCGACCATATCAGGGTTTGCGTAGTTTGCGATGATTACATCGTACTTGTCAGATGCCACCGCTTCGAGCAGCTTGCTCGTCACGCCGGGTGCTGACATTGTCGGCTGTAGATCGTAAGTTGCTACTTTAGGCGATTCGACAAGTATTCTGTCTTCACCTTCGTATGCGACTTCGACACCGCCGTTGAAGAAGAACGTAACATGTGCGTACTTTTCAGTTTCTGCTATTCTAAGCTGGTTGAGTCCTTGTTGAGAAATATATTCTCCAAAAGTGCTTTCAAGCGAATCGGCCACAAATACAGGTTCAAGTCCGACAAATGTCTTATCGTACTCTGTCATTGTAACGTATTCAAGCTCCAGTTCCTTTCTTTCAAAACCGTCGAAACCAGGTTGCGTAAGCGCACGTGTGATCTGGCGGGCTCTGTCAGGTCTGAAGTTGAAGAAGAAGACTGAGTCGTGGTTGTCGATATTGGCAACCGCTTTGCCATCTTTTTGAATGACAGTAGGTAATACGAACTCGTCATCCGTGTCGGCATCATAGCTATTCTTAATCGCAACAAGTGCCGAATCGGCTACTTGACCGATACCGTTAACGAGTGCGTCGTAACCAAGTTTAACACGGTCCCATCTGTTGTCGCGGTCCATCGCATAGTAGCGGCCGCCGACCGATGCGAATGCTCCCACACCGATTTCATCCATGTAGTTTTGAAGTTCTTCGGCATAACCGTAAGCGCTTCTAGGCGGTGTGTCCCTACCATCTAGGAATGCGTGAACATAAACTTTTTTAAGACCGTTTCTTTTTGCAAGATCTAGGCAGCCTTTGATATGCTCGATATGGCTGTGTACCCCGCCGTCCGATAAAAGTCCCAATAGGTGCATGGCTGAATCGTGCTTCTTGGCATTTTCAACCGCCTTCAATACCTGAGGATGTTCAAAAAACTCACCGTCTTCGATTGCTTTTGTAATTCTCATCAGTGGCTGATAGACTACCCTACCCGCACCGATGTTCAAATGTCCTACTTCTGAGTTACCCATTTGTCCCGGTGGCAAACCAACTTCTCTACCACTTGCGGCGATAATCGTATTCGGGTAATCCTTCATATATCTATCGAAGTTAGGCGTGTTGGCGGCGGCAATCGCGTTGCCGTCCACCAGTTCACTGTATCCCCAACCGTCGAGTATCAATAATGCAACAGGTTTTTTCATAAGTTTCTCCTTAGAAGCCTGTTTCAACAGTCACTTATTAAAAGTTGACAAGTTGAACAAAATCTTCTGCTTTAAGTGATGCGCCACCGACAAGTGCGCCGTCGATATCAGATTGATTCATGATTTCTTCAACGTTCGAAGGTTTAACGCTTCCGCCGTACTGAATACGTACTTCTTCAGCTGCCTCTTCTGAGTAAAGATCTGCAAGGATCGAACGGATGTAGGCGATGATGTCGTTTGCCTGTTCAGCTGTAGCTGTTTTACCGGTTCCGATCGCCCAGATCGGCTCGTAAGCGATGACCACTTTGGAAAGGTCCGCTTCACTCACGTCTTTAAGACCGGCAACTGTTTGCGCCTTAACAATATCTTTTTCCTTGCCCGCTTCTCTCTCTTCAAGAGATTCACCGATACACATGATAGGATCGATTCCTACAGCGATTGCTTTAAGTACTTTCTTGTTGACTGTCTCATCCGTTTCGTTGAAGTATTGTCTTCTTTCAGAGTGACCGATGACAACAAGGTCGACACCGATGTCAAGAAGATGAGCTGGAGCAAGTTCTCCAGTGAAAGCGCCATCGTCTTCAAAGTGCATGTTTTGAGCTGCGATTCTGATCTTTGTACCTGCAGTCGCTTCTTTTAAGTCTTTAAGAAGTGTAGCAGGTGCGCAGATGCCGACTTCTACGTCCGTACCAGCGATCTCATTCTTGATCGCTTCGATAAATGCCTTACCTTCAGCGATTGTCTTGTTCATTTTCCAGTTACCTGCAATAAAAGGTACTCTCATATTCATATCCTCCTAAGGATGCTATTCTATTTTTCTGAAATTGATGCTACGCCTGGCAATACTTTTCCTTCTAGGTACTCAAGTGATGCTCCGCCACCAGTAGAGATGTGCGAGAACTGATCTGCGAAACCTAAGTCGATCGCAGCAGCTGCAGAGTCTCCACCGCCGATGATTGTTTGAGCGCCTTCAAGTCCTGCGATTGCTTCACAAACACCGATTGTGCCTTTAGCGAAGTTCGACATTTCGAACACGCCCATTGGACCGTTCCAAACGACAGTTTTCGCACCCTCAAGGTGTTTGGCAAAGAGAGCGATTGAATCAGGACCGATATCAAGTCCCATTTCTTCTGATGTCAACTCGTCGATAGTTGTCGTTCTGAATGGAGCGTCGTTGCTGAACTCTTTTGAAGCGACAACGTCTACAGGAAGTACAAGCTCAACGCCTTTTGCAGCAGCTTTTTCCATCAGGCTCTTAGCAAGTTCTACTTTATCTTCTTCTAAAAGTGATTTACCGATATTCTTGTCCAGTGCTTTCATGAAGGTGAACATCATGCCGCCACCGATAAGGATCTTGTCCGCTTTTTCGATCAGGTTTTCAATGACACCGATTTTGTCAGAAACCTTAGCTCCGCCAAGTATCGCTACAAGGGGTCTAACCGGTGCGTCAACAACGCCGCCGATGAATCTGATTTCTTTCTCCATGAGGAATCCTGCAGCAGACTCAAGGTGAGCTGAAATACCACTGTTTGACGCATGAGCTCTGTGAGCAGTACCAAAAGCGTCGTTTACGAATACGTCACCAAGTGAAGCCCAATATTTTCCTAGTTCTTCATCGTTCTTTGTTTCGCCTTTTTCAAAACGAGTGTTCTCAAACACTAGGACTTGACCTTCAGTCAATGCGCCAATCTCAGATTCAAGGATTTCACCGCGAGTCTGAGGAACGAATTTTACCGGTTTATTTAATAGTTCAGCAAGTCTCTCAGCAACAGGCTTCAATGACATCGCTACTTTATCTTCATCTGTTTTTGGTTTACCTAAGTGTGAGAAAGCAACCACTTTAGCACCATTTTCGATTAGGTAGTTGATTGTTGGTAGCGCGGCTACAATACGATTGTCGTTTGTGATCTCTCCGTTTTTCATAGGAACGTTAAAATCGACACGAACAAGCACCGTTTTTCCTTTGACAGTTAAGTCTGTCACATTTTTCTTAGCCATGAATTTTTCCTCCTAAATAATTGGGGCAATAATCAGTTTGATTATCGATTTAAATTTCAATATCAGGGAAAAAAACTTTTTCACTCATATTGAAACTCAACTCCTGAACTACATAAAAACAGTCCTTGAGGGTCTTCAGTGTGAAGACCCTCAAGGCACTTATTTAATTCAATTACATTGTAGCCATTTTCTCAGCAAGTCTTACAAATTGAGAAACGTATGACATTTCGTTATCGTACCAAGTGATGATTTTTACAAGTTGCTTGCCGTCAACTGTCATAACTGAAGTTGAAAGAGCATCGAATAATGAACCAAAGCTTGAACCGATTACATCTGAAGATGCGATTGGATCTTCTGTGTAACCAAGAGTCTCGTTAGCAGCAGCTTTGATAGCAGCGTTAACTTCTTCAACAGTTACAGTTTTTTCAAGTTCAACAACAAGGTCAACTACTGAACCTGTGATTGTTGGTACACGTAGAGCCATACCGTCAAGTTTACCTTTAAGTTCTGGCAATACTTTACCTACAGCAACAGCAGCACCAGTTGTTGTTGGCACGATGTTAGCAGCAGCTGCTCTAGCACGTCTAGTAGCAACACCTTTTGGGTGAGGGCCATCAAGCGTGTTTTGGTCGTTAGTGTAAGCGTGTACAGTTGTCATGAATCCTTTAACAAGACCAAATTGATCGTTAAGAACTTTAGCAACTGGAGCCAAGCAGTTTGTAGTACAAGATGCACCTGAAACGATATGATCGTCAGCAGTCAATACATCATCATTTACATTGAATACGATTGTTTTAAGGTCACCTGATGCTGGAGCAGAAATAACAACTTTTCTAGCACCTGCGTTGATGTGAGCCATTGATTTTTCTTTAGAAACGTAAAAACCAGTACATTCGATGACTACGTCTACACCGATTTCGCCCCATGGAAGGTCGTTAGCGTCTTTTTGAGCGTAAACTTTGATTTCTTTACCATCAACGATGATTGAATCTTCAGTTGCAGAAATTTCGTTGACTTTGTAGTTACCTTGAGCTGTATCATACTTTAAAAGGTATGCAAGATCAGCCGCACTTGTTAGGTCGTTGATTGCAACGATATCGAATGCTGGGTTACCGAACATTGTTCTAAAAGCCAATTTACCAATTCTACCAAAACCATTAATCGCTACTTTAGTTGCCATTTTTAAGTTCCTCCTTAAAGTGATTCCTGTGCTTTTGTAGCATCAAGAATTTGCGTTGCCACGCTCTCGTTTGTAATTAATATCAAATGCGGATTTAATTTTGATACCGCAATGATTGCCTCGCTTTTATCTTTACCCCCTGCAACAGCAATTACTCTCGTTAATGATTTAACTTTTTCTAGAGTAATTCCCAGCGTGCTTATTTCGTCTACGATTTCACCCTCTCGGTTGAAATAGAATCCGAAAGATTCGGCCACGGCGCCTTTTTCGACAATTTCCTTAATGCGCTCCTCGGGTAAGCCTCTTCGCTCAGCCATCGCTTCCGCGTGACCGATTCCGAAAATCAAGGTATCGATTTGCTGCATTTTTTCAAAAGTCGATTTGATGCCCGGTTCATTTTTCAGAAGCTGTATTGATGTTTCTGAAAGCGAATCTGGGATAAAGAGCATTTCATACTGGCATTTGATTTTCTTTGCCATCTTTTCTGCCATGGTGTTCGCCTGATGTTCTGTCTCATTGCCGACCCCGCCTCTTGCAGGAACCACTACGATATCGGAGTGCTCCGCGCTAAGCTGGGGCATGGCCTTTGTTACTTCAAACACAGTGGAGCCACCGGTAATTCCTAGTGTCTTCACTTCTGGTAAAAGATCGAAAAGGACTTGTGCGCAGTGAGCGCCGATTTCTTTAAGTACAAGCCCTTCGTCATCATCGTCGGGTACAAGGATGACTCTTGCTATACCTAATCTCGTCGCCACACGCGTTTCAAGCCCTCTTAGCCCGTCGAATTCCTCGACGTAGTCCGCCAGAAGGTCTAACATGTATTTGCCGTCAGGTGTCAAGATCATGCCCTCTGAAGTAAAATCCAGAAAACCTGCTTCCTTCAACACCGTGGCTTCTTTTCTAATGATCCTCTCTGTGATACCTATCTTAAGCGACAGGTTCCTTCTGCCGATCGGCTGTAAATAGCTGACCAGATAAAGGATCCGGTATCTCAAAGGAATGAGCGCCTTGATTTCGGGTACAATGCGACTCATTTGATCAATACTATCTTTAAAGGTTATCATCATGTCACCTCACCTGTCGGGACTGTTTTCGTCCTCGGGTCCACTTTTAGTCCCACAAGGATTAAAAAAAATCTCCAAAGCTATTTTAGCATAGCCCCTACCACAATACAAGCATTAACATGCTAAGAATTTATCTGTTCATGAATTGTTTACAAAACAAGGCTCGCTATCTTGTAAGATAGCATAAACAAACTAAAAGGACAGCACCGAATGCTGTCCCTGAATTAATATCTTTTTCTCTTTGAAGACCCTGGTATTCCCATTTCTTCTCTGTATTTTGCTATCGTCCGTCTAGAAACCTTGATTCCCACCTTGTCTATCTCGTTTGCGATGGTCTGATCACTGATGGGCTTCGCGGTGTTTTCCTTGTCGACAAGTTCCTTTATGATCGACTTGATGCTCTCAGAGGATATTCCGTCTCCTATCGCGCTGGATACTCCGCTTTGGAAAAAGTACTTCATCTCATAGGTACCACGTGGGCACTGCATGTATTTGCCGTTCACCGCCCTTGATACGGTCGATTCGTGCACACCTATCTTTTCGGCGACATCTTTAAGGTTGAGGACCTTCAAGTACATGGTGCCTTTTTCAAAAAAATCAGCCTGAAACTCTAAAATCGATTCCACGACCCTATAGATCGTATTTCTCCTTTGCTCGATGCTCCTGATAAGCTTCAGGGCATTCGCAAGCTTCTGATTCAGATATTCAGTCGTCGCCTCTTCTGTCGAGGCATTTTGAATCAGGCTCTTGTAGTAATTGCTGATATTGAGCTTGGGAGCGCTTGATTCGCTGACAAGGATCACATTCTCCCCGTCAACCTCCTTGACAACGACATCGGGCACGATATATTTCACATCTCTTAAGGTAGCAAACATCAGTCCAGGTTTGGGATCGAGATTTCTGATGACATCGACCGCTTCCTGCACTGCTTTTTCAGAAGCGTCAAGTGATTTTGCAATCACCTTGAGTCTGTTAAAACCTAAATCTTCTAGATGATGGTTGATGATTTCGATGACAAGCTTGTTTTGAATGCGTTTCATCTGCACTTGAATGAGCAGGCATTCCTGCAAGTCCCTTGCGCAGACACCATACGGTTCGAAGGTCTGTATGGTCTGAACGATCTCTTCAAGATCGTCATCACCGATATCGAATGTGGCTTTCACATGCTCATCGTCCACTCTCAGGTAGCCGGTATGGTCGATATTTTCAATCAGGTACTGTCCGACAGTAAGCTGCCTGTCGTCAAGTAGCGTAAAATGCAGCTGAAAAAGCAAATGGTCGTGAAGGGACTCTTCATCGGCGACCATGTTGTCCATCGTATATTCTTCGCGTTCTTCCGGTTTTTGGTAGGTGTGTTTAAAGTTGTCCCCTTCTGAGACAACCGCCTTCCAATCGATACGCTCGGCAATCTCATGCAGCTTGGATTCATAATCCGCCACGAGATTGTCCTTGTCCGTCATTTCAAGCACGGGATTGGTCATCAGTTCTTCGTGAATATGATGATTGAGTTCAATTGCGTTATACTGTAGAATCTCAATCGCCTGTCTTAATTCAGGTGTCATGACCAGCTTTTGAGATTGTTCTAAATTCAATGAAAAATTAAGTTTCATAACCCCACCTTGCCCTATAATCTTGCCCCTCTTATTATAGCACATCGCAGCGGACGGTGATAGCTGATAGCCGCCAGGAAAACCAAAAAGAAATGCCGGGCATTCGCCCGGCATCGATTGTTATTTTGATAGGAATACCTATTTTTTCGTCTCAGGCAATACAGCATTCAAAAGAATACCGACAAGGGCAGCAAGCGCTAGTCCACCGAACTCTATGTTGACTCCGACTACTGCGAACTTGATAACCGCACCGCCAAGACCAAGCACTAGGATGACTGCCGCTACGATAAGGTTTCTTGATTCGTTGAAATTCACCTTATGGTCCACAAGTGATTTAGCTCCCACTGAAGCGATCATACCGAACAAGACAACCGCTGTTCCACCGACGACCGCAGTCGGAATCGTCTGAATCAGAGCTGCGACTGGAGGCATTAATCCAAGGATCATCGCGAATGCTGCTGCAATCTGCATGATTCTCACGTCGAAGGCCTTTGTCAGCGCAAGCACTCCTGTGTTTTCTGAATAAGTCGTATTTGCAGGACCGCCGAACATGGCGGAGAACGATGTTGCTAGACCGTCACCGATCAAGGTTCTTTGTAACCCCGGTTCTTTGATGTAGTCCTTACCCGTTGTTTCGCCGATTGCGATGACATCGCCGATATGCTCGACCATGGTAGCAAGTGCGACAGGCGCTGTAATGAGCACGATTGACAAATCAAATTTAGCAAGCGTGAAACCAGGTAGGGCAAATGGTGTTGCAGCAGCTTTTACAACAGGTGTGAAGTCAACGTTTCCTGTAGCTAAAGCCACAAGATACGCAACAAGCAGACCCATCATGACTGGTAGAACCTTTAAGAATCCTTTGGCGTATACGCTGATTCCTGCAACTACTGCAAAGCTGAGGAATGCGAGCCATGCCATCGGAGCATTTGCTCCACCATCAAATCCTGCCATACCGATTGCGACAGGAGCAAGTTTAAGTCCAATGACCATGATGATAGGACCGGTCACAACCGGCGGGAAGAACTTCAATATTTTTTCTACACCGACAAGCGCGATAAGACCTGCCATCACAAGGTAGACAAGACCGGCAACCACGATACCGCCAGTAACATAACTGTTGATAAAGTCGGTGGAAGCTGAACCGGATATACCGTCCACTACCATGCCAGCGTTGATCGCCATTTCTGTTGCGATCGCCTTAGAAGCGAAAATCGGTGCTAGGAATGCGAAGGATGAACCTAAAAAAGCTGGTACTTTGCCCTTTGTCACTAAATGGAACAGTAGCGTACCCGCACCTGCCATAAATAGACATACAGCAACATTCAGACCCGTCAGCATCGGTACTAGGACCGTTGCGCCGAACATAGTGAAAACATGCTGTAAACCAAGAACCAAAAGTCTCGGTAAAGACATACCAACTGGAGCCGCATTAATCTCTGCAGCGTGAACTGATGTACTCATAATTTTACCTCCCGTGTAAACTTATTATGGGTGTCGTATTTAATTTTGCTCTGTGTAATGATAGCTGAAAAACAGTTTTATGTCAACAGCATAAGTGATCGTAAGCATAAAAAAAAGCTGCCCGAGGGCAGCTTTTTATGTTTTGAAGAACTTATCGTTTACCGACATCGTAGATTTCACCGGCAGCTTTAGGTCCTACGGACTTGTTGCTGAAGATGATCAGTGCGATGATCGTCAAGACATAAGGTAGTGCTTTGAATACTTCAAGTGGGAACGACTGCGCCCATTCGAAGTTATTCGCATAGATTGCGAACACTTGCGAGAATGCGAAGAAGGTACTTGCTCCAAGCACGCCCCAAGGATTCCACTTACCGAAGATAAGTGCGGCAAGAGCGATAAAGCCCGTACCGTGGATACTTACGCCCGTGTACTGTGTATCTTGCGTAAGAACCATGATAGCACCAGCCATACCTGCGAACGCACCAGAAAGAATAACGCCGTAATAACGCATCTTAAGAACGCTCACGCCCATGCTTGCCACCGCTTGAGGATTTTCACCCGTCGCTCTTAGTCTCATACCGAAAGGTGTCTTGTATACCACATACCATACCGCCACTACCAGCGCAAGACCGATAAAAACAGTGTAATAGATGTTAGTGAAGAAGATCGGTCCAAGAATCGGAATTTCTCTTAAGAAAGGGATATTCGTCTTAACAAAACCGTTTCTGAATGTTTCTGTACGTTGTTGGTTGAAAATGATTTGAGCAAAGTAGATCGTAAGACCGCCTGCAAGTAAGTTGATGGCAGTACCGGATATTACCTGGTCAGCCTTCAAGTTGATACTTACATAAGCATGAATCACCGAAATCAAGGCTCCAAAGAACATACCGATAAATACGCCTACCCAAGGAGTCACAGCTACCGGGAAAACATCTTGAAGAAGCACAGTCGCAGTCGCGCCTGCAAATCCGCCGATCATCATCAGACCCTCAAGTGCGATATTTACAACACCACTTCGTTCACTTAGAAGTCCGCCAAGTGAAGCGATCAATATAGGTGTGGCATAGATCAGTGTCAGTGACAGCATAGAAAAGAGCGTGTCGATTGTAAACATTATTTCGCCTCCTTTTTAGCTGCTAACAGACGTTGCCGTTTGAGAATTTCTTGAATACCGAACTTCATCGCAACAAACAGTACCATTAGTGAAGAAATAATCTTCGCAATTTCAAGCGGTACACCATTGGACTGCATAAGCGGTTGAGAGGCCTTAAGACCACCGAACAGCGCGCCGCCGAAGATTGTACCGATAGCGGTGTTACCACCAAGCAGCGCAACAGCGATACCGTCAAAACCGTATCCTTCAGATGCTGCGATAACACGTCCGTAGTCGAATGTACCTACAGAAATCATAGCTCCTGCAAGTCCTGCAAAGGCACCAGCGATTGCCATAGAATACATGATGTTCAGGTTTACTTTCATACCCGCGTAACGCGCGCCTTCTTTATTGAATCCTACCGCCCTCAGTTCATAACCGAATGTGGTCTTTTCAATGATATACCAGAATGCGAATACTGCGATGATCACAAGCACGAATCCCCAGTGAAGTCTTGAACCGTTTGTAAGGTCTGATAAGAACTCACTTCTTAGCGTACCCGTCACCTGCGATTTTACCGTTTTAACACTATCGCTTCCAGGCAACGCTTTAAGTACCAGGTTGGATGTGTAAAGCGCCGTGTAGTTGAGCATGATCGTTACAACAACCTCATGCATGTTGAACTTTGCCTTAAGATACCCCGGAATAAGACCCCAAAGAGCACCCGCAAGAATTGAAGCTAAGATAACAAGCGGAAGGTGGATGAACACAGGCGCTTTTACAAGGATGCTCACAACTGTGGCAGCCATCGCACCCATCATCAGCTGACCTTCAGCTCCGATGTTGAAAAGGCCTGTTCTAAAAGCGAACGCGACCGATAGACCGGTAAGCGTGATCGGTAACATGGTTGTGATGAACTCACCGAACATTCTAGAGTTAAAGAACTTATCCGTACCGATCTTATCAAGGTTCATTCCGGTTATGGCCCTAAGTATCGCCTTAAAGGCTTCCAGAGGATTTTCACCGGTGACCAGCATGATGATTGTTCCTACAAGGAAGGCACTGAACACGGCGATCATAGGCACTACTATCTTAAAGTTTTTTTCATCTGTGATATAGTTCATAAATTTATTCATTTGGTACACCTACTCTTTTTGAACCAGACATCATAAGACCTAGCTCGTTTTCGTTTGTATCCTTCGCGTTGACCATACCGACAATCTCACCTTCGTATATCACTGCAATCCTATCAGAGACGTTCAACACTTCATCAAGCTCAAGCGATACAAGTAGAACAGCTTTACCGTTGTCCCTTTGCTCGACGATACGCTTATGAATGTATTCTATCGCACCGACATCGAGACCGCGTGTAGGCTGTGCGGCGATAAGAAGATCGTTGTTTCTATCGATCTCACGTCCTACAATCGCCTTTTGCTGGTTACCGCCTGACATCGAACGGGCGGATGTCATCGGTCCCTGACCGCTTCTGACATCGAACTCATCGATGATTTGAGCAGCTTTCTTTTCAATGGCTTCTGGAACCAGAATTCCGTTTTTAGAATAAGGTGCCTGATAATAGGTTTGCAGTACGATATTCTCATCCAACCTAAAGTCTAGGATCAGTCCATGCTTATGTCTATCTTCAGGTATATGCCCTATTCCAGATTCAGTACGTTTTCTGATCGACAATTTCGCAAGATCGTTACCGTTATGAAGAATCTGACCGGATTCAATGTCCTTAAGACCTGTGATGGATTCGATAAGTTCTGTCTGACCGTTACCGTCGATACCCGCAACGCCTAAAATCTCACCTTTTCTGACTTCAAGGCTCAGATCTTTAATCGCGTAGATACCACGGCTGTTCTTTACGTTCAGGTTCTTGATTTCGAGTACTGCTTCACCTGGCACTTTATCTGCTTTTTCTACAGAAAACTCGACTTCACGTCCGACCATCATTTCAGCAAGGTCTTTTTCAGTGACATCGGCAACATCGACTGTACCGATCAGTTTTCCACGTCTAAGTACGGTACATCTTCCAGAAACAGCTTTAATCTCCTTGAGCTTATGCGTGATAAGGATGATTGATTTACCCTCAGCGGCAAACTGTTTCATTATTTCCATTAAATCTGTAATTTCCTGCGGAGTAAGTACCGCAGTCGGTTCGTCAAAAATCAATATGTCAGCTTCGCGATAAAGCATCTTCAGAATTTCAACACGTTGCTGCATACCTACAGAAATATCTTCGATCTTTGCATATGGGTCAACCGCCATACCATACTGTTCAGAAATTTCTTTTACTCTTTGCGCAGCTTTTTCAATATCGACACGACCGAAAGACTTTTTAGGTTCTAGGCCTAAAATGATATTCTCGGTAACAGTAAAGTTTTCTACCAATTTAAAGTGTTGGTGCACCATCCCGATTTTCAAATCATTGGCGACATGCGGGCTATCGATTGTAACCTCTTGCCCTCGAACCTTGATGGTTCCGTACTCCGGCTTATATAGTCCAAATAGGATACTCATAAGCGTAGACTTCCCAGCTCCGTTTTCACCAAGTAATGCGTGTATTTCACCCTTCTCAACTTTTAGGGTTACATTATCATTGGCGCGAATTCCTGGGAATTCTTTTGTGATGTCTAGCATTTCAATTACATAGCTCACAGAAACTCCTCCATTACATGCTATCTCTCTGAATGTCTCGCATCCATCCCTCACATTGACCACCTAACTTTAGCCAATGCGAAAATTTTACATCAAGAAGTAACACTTGCGATATGGTGTTATTCTACAAAAAAACAGCAACCGTTTTCCCGCTTTGAGGTAAAACGTTAGAAAACCTTTACAATCAAATGATTTTCCAACAAAAAAACCTGCTTTAAACTCACTCATACCCATTATAACAGTTTTTAACTGTCAAAATCTATATTTATCACATAAAAAAAGAGCCCTTGTATAGGGCTCTTTAAAATCATTTAAAATGATTACTTTAAACGGTTTGGTAAAGTTGGAACTTCAATTTCACCAGCTTTTACCTTTGAAGCGAACTCGTTGATTGTTGAAACCCAAGCATCAGTCAAGTTAGGGTTTTCAGCAGGGATACCAACGCCATCGTTAGCTAGTGAGAATACCATTACGCCACCTTTGAAAGCGTCGTTAACTACTTGCTCAGAAACTTTGTAAGCAGCAGTATCAACACGTTTCATCATTGAAGTAAGGATTACAGATTTTTCACCTTCGTAGATACCGTCAGCATATTGGTCTTTATCTACACCAATTGCCCAAACGTCTTCGCCGTTTGCAACTCTATCTTTTGCTTCTTTGATAAGACCGTTACCAGTACCACCAGCTGCGTGGTAGATTACGTAAGCGCCTTCATCGTACATTTTAGCTGCAAGAGTCTGTCCGATTGGAGGGTTAGCGAAATCGCCAGCATACTCGATAAGAACAGTCATGTTTGGATCAACAGCAGCAACACCAGCTTCAAAGCCAGCTTCAAACTTTTGGATAAGGTCGAAATCCATACCGCCGATGAAACCTACTGTGTCTTTACCAGCATCTTGTGCTTTAAGAGCAGCGGCAACACCTACAAGGAATGATCCTTCGTGCTCAGCAAATACTGCAGAAGCAACGTTTGGAAGATCTACAACCATATCGATGATTAAGAATTTTTGTTCTGGGTAAGCTGTAGCAACCTCAGTCATCGCGTCTCCAAAAAGGAAACCTGGAGCGATGATGATGTCAAGCTCGTCATCAGCAAAAGTAGAAAGGTTAGTCACATAGTCAGCATCTGTAGCTGATTGAACGAATTTATAGTCGCCCTCTGCAACGTTCATTTCTTCTGCAAATCTAACGATACCTTCCCAAGTACCTTGGTTGAACGATTTGTCATCGATACCACCGACATCAGTAACAAGACCGATAGTGATGTCTGCAGTTTCAGTTTCTTCAGCAGGTTTAGTGCAACCGATTGCTAAAGAAGCCACTAACATTACTGCTAGTAATAAAGCTAATACTCTTTTCATTAAAACTTCCTCCTTGTCATTGTCCGGGTTTTCACTTAAGTTAGACAAGCAAATCTTTATCTATGTAAGCCTAAACTAAGTTTACCCGAGTTCACAGCTATTATTATAACAGCTGCTTTATATAACCCTTATGTAGAAACTACACAAATACTTTAGGTGATTTATGCAGAACATTCTACGTAAGAGATTATAACTGAATTATGGCGAGTTGTCCATTCCCCAAACTGTGTTTTTGCAGGCTCTCCGCTAATTGCAAGTAACATAAATAGTTTGTTAACACTTCATAAACACAGGAAAACGTTTTTAAAACTTATTGATGATCCACGTGTTTTTCGGCTTCGACAGCGGCAATCGCGCCATCTGAAGTAGCTGTTACAACCTGTCTGAGCGTTTTGCTTCTTACATCTCCTGCAGCAAACACACCTTTGAGGTCTGTCTTCATAAGCTCATCGGTTAATATATATCCACTTTTATCAAAATTTAACTGTGAACCGAAAATATTTGTATTTGGGATATAACCGACGAATACGAAGATTCCAAAGAAACCACCTTCAGGCTCGTAATCAAATATCTCACCGGTCTTCGTATTCTCCAAAATCACCTTTTCAAGCCTTTTATCACCAACGATCTCCTTTACAGAAGCGTTCATGATCGTTTTGATCTTAGGATGGTTCATCGCCTTTTCAACATATGACTTTGCAGCTCTAAACTCATCTCTTCTGTGAACGATCGTCACTTCGCTGGCGAATTTTGTTAAGAAGAGGGCTTCTTCTATTGCTGTGTCACCACCTCCGATGACAAGCACAGGCAAGCCGCTGAAAAAGTCGGCGTCGCATGTGGCACAGTAGGATATTCCACGTCCGATGAATTTTTCCTCATTCTCAAGACCCAACTTTCTAGGATGCGCTCCTGTGGCGATGATAATCGATTTAGCTTCAAAAGCGCCTTCTGAGGTTACCAGTCGCTTTACCTGACCTTCAAGCTCCACTTCAAGCACTTCAGCGGTCAACCGCTCTGCGCCGAACTGCTCGACCTGTTCAACCATTCGTTCTGTCAAACTAGGACCGGTAGTTCCCACAGGCGCTCCAGGGTAGTTTGCCACATCATGGGTCGTGACAATCTGTCCACCGGCGCGTTCCTTTTCTATGATCAGGGTCTTCATCTTAGCACGAGCCGCGTATAAACCTGCACTTAGTCCCGCAGGACCCGATCCAATGATAATTACATCGTATGTCAACTTCCTTACCTCCAAAATTTAAGTTCATTAAGATTGATGTCGATGAAACTCATCGCGACACAGCCTGGTCCAGAATGGGTTCCAACTACGCAACCGACCTCGGATTCGGTTAAGAGCATCTGCGGGTACTTGTCCAGCAGCGCTTTTTTCACTTCTTCCTTATACTGTTCGTCTACAGCATGATATAGACTGACCATCTTATTGTTCAAGTCGAAGTTTGAGGTATCCAACCAGTCCATGACGGATTTCATCGCTTTTTTTCTACCTCTAGCCTTGCCTGCGGATTTTAACTCTCCATCGATCATCGTAAGGATCGGTTTGATATTGAGTAAATTTCCTACAAGCGCCTCAGCAGGTTTTAACCGTCCGCCCTTTGTTAAGAACTCAAGCGTATCCACGATGAATCTGCACGATGTCTTTTCAATCATCTGGTCTGCGGTTTCGAGCAAATAGTCCATGTCGGCTCCGTTTTCAGCTAAAATGGATAAGGCGACGGCTATCTGACCTATTGCAAAAGCGACAAGCCCTGAATCGATAACATGTATCTTGTCGCTGCCGATCATCTCTTTTGCGCTCACTGCCGCCTGATAGGTGCCACTTAATTTTGAAGACATGAATATTCCAATCAGTTCATCTCCCTGATCAAGAATTTCGTTGAACGCTTCTAAAAAAAGTCCTGGCGTCACTTGAGAGGTTGTCGGTAATTTTTGACATGTCGCCAATTTTTCAAAAAACTCTTTTTTCGAAATATCGATACCATCCCTATAGGACTCGTCTGAGAAATTCACTGTAAGCGGCATTACAGTTATCTTATGTTTTTCTACGAGTGCAGCCGGTACGTCCGCCACACTATCCGTTACTATTCGAATTGCCATATGTCACCTCAATAAGTTACTGTGCCTTACATAATGGCACTAGAATTATTATACACTAAAATCCCTGATTGTTCACCATTTAGAAAAGGAAAAGCCCCTTGTGAAGAATCACAAGAGGCCTAAATTTAATGATAATTGTTACTTATTCCACTCTATCAGATACGTAAAGTGCGATGTTCGAGGCATGGTCGCCGACACGCTCTAGGTTACTGATGACGTCTAGGAAAACAACACCAGAGGCTGCAGAACATTTTTGCTCGCTAAGTCGCTTGATATGCTCTTTTCTCAAGTTCTTTTCAAGCATGTCGATTTCGCCTTCTCGCTCGATGACGCTGTTTGCAAGTTCCTTATCCGTCAACTGTAAGGCTTCGATAGATTGAATAATCGACTTTTCGACTCTTTCACTCATATACTTGAGCTCGTTGAGCGCATGTTCAGATAATTTCAATTTGTGCTCTGTCCTGTGCATTGCGAGCTCTGCCACATTATCTGCGTGATCGCCGATCCGTTCAATGTCGTTGATCGTATTGAAGAGGTTGTCGATCGCCACACGCTCATCATTTGACAGCGAGCTGTTTGAAAGCTTGATCAGGAAGTCGGCGATATATTTTTCCATGTCGTTGATTGTTTTTTCAATTCTAAATGTTTCATTGATTCGTTTTTCATCCATATCGATAAATCCGCCAATCGAGTTCCTGTAGGATTCGATCGCCAATAGACCCATTCTGTTAACTTCGTTGTTGACTGCTTGAATCGCGAATATCGGCGTTTCAATCATACGGTCATCCAGACGTTTTTCTCCTGCAAGATCTTCGTCCGTCGTTGGCATGATCCAGTTGACCAGTTTAACGATGTAGCCTGCAAACGGTAGCATAAGGATCGTATTTGTCACGTTGAAGATCGTATGCGTATTGGCTACTTGACGCTGAACGTCGTTTCCTAAGCTGTGCATGAAGTTGACAGCAGGTTCTCTAAATACGATAAATAGGATTACGAAGAAAATCGATCCTACCACGTTGAAGAACAAGTGCATAAGCGCCGCTTTTTTTGCAGTCTTGCTCGCACCGATACTTGAAAGCATGGCTGTAACCGTCGTACCGATATTGGCACCCAAAAGCATAGGGAATGCCACTTCGATAGTGATGATGTTGTCTGTAGCCATCGCTACAAGTAAGGCAGTTGTGGCACTACTTGACTGTACAACCGCTGTGAACGCGAAACCTACGAATAGACCGACAAGTGTATTAAACACACCCGGTTCGCTTAATGTTATGATAAAATCTCTGAATGCCGGAAGATCCCTAAGCGGTTTCATGGCACCGCTCATCTCGTGCATTCCCAGGAACAATAGACCGAATCCAAGAATTACAGATGCGTAGTTTTTTGATTTTGAACTCTTTCCGAAGAACAGGATACCTACGCCGATTGCGATGGCATATGGCGCAGCAGCAGTCAATTTGAACGCGACCATCTGAGCGGTGATCGTGGTACCGATATTGGCACCCATGATAAGTCCGATCGCCTGAGTCAGGTTCATAATCCCTGCATTGACAAAACCGACAACCATTACTGTTGTGGCAGACGAACTTTGTACAATCGCTGTAACACCAGCACCGACTGCAACACCGACTACTGGATTTTTTGTGAACAGTTCAACAATGCGCTTCATGCGGCTACCGGCTACATTTTCAAGACCGTCCGACATTATTTTCATTCCGTATAGGAACAGCGCCAGACCGCTTAGTAGTGCAACCATCATATCAAGTGATAAACCTTCCATTGTTTCCTCCAAAATTTAATAGGCAATTTCTCAAATTTATTAATCCCATACATCATACACCATAATTTTGTTATGAATGTTAAGTCTATGTTAAGAAAACACCACTTGTGTTAAATAGGTTATCTGTGCGTTAAGGGTTTATTTAATCAAAGCTTGAAAAAACCATCGGTTCCATCAAAAAAGGACATGCACTTTTAGCATATCCAAGGTTGAGTTGCTATTTCATATGTGGGAAGTCCAGTTGCCTTAAGGCTTCAAACAAGATGATATTGACTGCATTGCTAAGGTTCAGGCTTCTTGCCAGTTCATGGTTTCTCATGGGCAGCTTGATTCGCTTATCTTCGTACTGCTCATGAACCCAGGCTGGTAGTCCGGATGTTTCTTTACCGAACATGATAAAGCATTCATCTGAATAGCTGACATCCGAATAGTAACTTGTCGCCTTCGTTGTCGCAAAAAAGATTTTTTTATCGCCGTGCTTTTCTAAAAACTCTTCAATACTTTCATAGACGACCAAATCGAGAAGCTCCCAGTAGTCAAGGCCGGCACGTTTCAACGACTTATCATCTATGGAGAACCCCAGGGGTTTGATCAGATGAAGCCTGGTGTTTGTAATCACGCAGGTCCTGGCGATGTTTCCTGTATTCGGTGGAATTTCGGGTTGGTAAAGGACAATATTCAACATTTTTAATCCTTAACCGATATATCAATCGTGATTTTACCCATATCGCATGATAAAGGAACGCCAATCGTCCTCATATCTCCAGAAGAAATCTGAATGTCCGTTCCAATCATAAGCGTGGGCGGCGTGATATCGATGTTGACTCCGTTGTTGAAAAGTAAAGTCGCCGTATTTCCCATAATCATGTTTCCGAGTTCAGAAAGGGCGCTTTTTGCCATTTCATCGATCTCATCGACAGGCATTCCCATCATCATGCTGGACGCGACGTTTTTAGCCATCGCCGTATCCATCGAGATGACAGCCTGTCCTCGCATTTCTCCTGTGATACCTACTAAGATGATTAAGCTATCCGTACCAAACGGACTGCTTTTCAAATATGGCGCACCTGTTGTAAAGGTTAAGTTCGCAATTGTTTTAAGCACCTCGGTGCTTGCTTTGATAAATGGATTAATATATTCTGCTTTCACGCTGATACCTCCTATAACTTACTCTCCTGAGTGTGTATCACACTATATACCTACCCTGATACCTCTTAGTCAAAACGTTTTTAATTTAAAGCTTCAACAGACGTTTCATCAACCAAGACCTATGGATGTCAACCGCTTTCGCCGGACAAAGCTCCTGACAGCAAAAGCATCTGATACAACCTTCCAAATGCACATAAGGCAATCTATCTTTCATCTCTATTACTTTCGGTGGACAACTGCTCGCGCATTCTCCGCAGCCGATACAGGTATCATGGTCGAATATCGGTTTTGTTTTTAAAAGATGATCGACCGGTTTTCTCAACCAGTTCGGCACCGCTTCTAAAAAACCGACGTTACGGATTTCTGGCACTTCGAAAGAATCCATCTTTAGGGATTCCACTCTTTCACCTACTAAGACAATATCACTAAAGTCAGACCGAATCAATTGTCTTTTGACAGATTGCTCGATTGTAGGAACACTCATAGGATCGATTCCGATGATTTGAGTCGCCACGACATCAAGATGATAGGGGCTTTCAGAAACAATTACAGCACCGATATCGACTGGCGTTCCCGCAGAGGGACCATCCCCTTCCATCCCTACGATTCCGTCCATAAAGCTTAACACGGGATTCGCACACATGCAGATATCGATCAGCGCATCAGCGAAATCCTCCGTTTTGGGCATCGTAAAATGATACTCGGCTTTAAGCACGCCCGGAACAATTCCAAACTGATTCTTCACAGCTCCTGTAAACTTCATCATGCCGTGGGTTTTCAGTTTGGAAACAGAAATCACGTGGTCCACCGTGTCAAGCGCATGCATGACCGTTTGGGTCTTCAAGAACTTTGCCGGCTCGCACTCCCTTTTGGATTCGCTGACATCATAATTTAAAATGGCGCCGGTCCTATCGGAAACATCCTGATAACCGCCGGCATCATAGATCCCTTTCAATCTGCCTGGATTAAATGGTCCTCCCGGGCTGTCGGCAAGTAGGACGACAGCACCAAAATCATGCAGAATGTTGACTAGCGCCTCGACAAAGGTCGGGTGGGTCGTAGTCGCCTCTTCCGGTTTTTTCTTCATCAGTAGATTGAGCTTCAGCATGACCTTGTCTCCCGGTGAAATGAACTTGCCAAGTCCCCCAAGATCGTCAATGGCCTTTATCAGCTCTTTTCTGATCACCGCTTCATCGTAAGCGGTTACTTTTCTCAGTGCGACTTTAGGCATGTTGCCCTCCTTTGTGCTGACAACTATGCTAACAACAAAACAAGAATACCAAGTACTATCCTATAATAAGCGAAGGGTCTGAATGTGTGTTTCTTAATGAAGCTCATGAACGCGGCGATGACAAGATAGGCCACAACGAAGGAGACAAAGGTTCCTACAGCGAGTATGCTCCACTGCTCCGATGTGAAATCGACACCGTATTTGATCAGCTTGATCAGTCCGGCTCCCCCAAGTACGGGTATCGCCATAAAGAATGAAAACTCTGCAGCTACCTTTCTTGACGCGCCCATGATCAGTCCGCCGATGATCGTCATCGCCGAACGCGACATGCCAGGAATCAGTGCCAGGCACTGAAATGCTCCGATAGCCAGTATCTTCGGATAACTGATCTTATTGATCTCATCTATCGTCAGCTTATCACCTGTAGGTTTGTCGATCAAAAGGATCCAAATCGCACCGACAACCAGGGCGATCGCCACTACTGTCGGGTTAAATAGATATTCATCGATCTTATCTTCGAACAGGACACCGATAATTCCAGCAGGCAAGATGCCGAGGACAACTCTTGACCAAAGGGAGGCGAACTGCGTCATATCTTTCTTTTTTGTGCTTTTGGGCACCAGATCCTTAAAGAAGTAGATGACCACCGACAAGATGGCACCCATCTGAATCACCACGCTGAACACGTTGGCGAAGGGTCCTTCAAAGGACAGCAGGTGATTGGTCAGAATCAGATGCCCCGTAGACGAGACCGGTAAAAATTCAGTCAGACCCTCGATGATGCCTAATATAATCGCTTTTAACATGTAGTTTCCTCCATAATCCTATTTAAGGCGAATAACAATCGCTCATTTTCCATTCTTGTACGCACCGCAATGCGGTAGATGTTCTCCCGTATGCCGTTATAGTTCTCACAGCTTCTCACAAGTATCTTATATGGAGCCATCGCCTGATCCAGCGGATGCCTGATAGGGGATTTTATCAAGAGATAGTTGACACATGACTTGTAGTAATGGATCCCTAAACCCTCAAGTCCCTTCTCGATAAACTTTCTTTCGGTATCCACATACCTTCTCGTCCGGTCATGAAAATCCTTATCCTTTAACCCCTCGATGACAACACCTGCCGCCAGCACGTTGATATGCCAGACGGGCATCGTTTCTGTCAAGGATTCGACAAGCCTTTGATTGTCCGACATCAGGTAACCCAACCGAAGGCCGGGTATACCGAAGAACTTCGTCGCAGATCTTAGGATAATCACGTTTGGACACTGGCTTAACATGTCGACCACGCTGTTTTTTTCGCCTTCTATGGTAAAATCGATAAAGGCCTCGTCAATGATACAGGTCGTATTCTTATGTAAAATGCTCATTTTTTCCTTTAAAGCATCCGTACAGATTTTTTTGCCTGTAGGATTGTTGGGATTGCAGACAAAAATGACATCCACCCCCTCTGAATCGTCAAAAAGACGGTCCAGGTCGACTGTAAGACACTCACTAGCTGTGCCGATGAGTTCGATTTCAGCCCCTACCGAGCAAAGCGCCTTCTCATATTCACCGAAGGTAGGCGCTGTCAGCCTTGCCGTTTTCGGTTTCAAATATCTGATTAGGGCATGGATCAGCTCTGTGGCTCCGTTACCGAGCACAAGCTGCTCCCGATTCGTCTGATGGTAGTTGCATATCGCTTCTTTAAGTTCGTGATACTCCACATCGGGGTAATGAAGTATCTGTTTCATATACGGAGCGGTCCATCTGTTAAGGAGCTCAACTGTCACCAGCGGATTGATATTCGCACTAAAATCGAGCACCTCATCGATATCCACACCCCACTCGTGGGCAGCCCTATAGACCGCCCCACCATGTTCGAATTTCTTCATCATCTGACCACCATCTGTATTAAAACCGCTACCATCCACATCATCACAGAAGTATGTAGGATATAGCGCATCACTTTCCCTATATGTGCCTCCGATATCGGATGATTTTCATATCCGATAAAAGGCTTCTCACTTTTCACTCCAAAATAAAAGGTCGGACCGCTGAGCTTGATTTCAAGGGCTCCCGCCACCGCCGATTCTGTGCACCCAGCGTTGGGACTTGCATGATACCCTCTATGAGCCTTATAGCATTTAAGACTGTCCTTGACATTATCCTTACTGATAAGTGCTGCGAGCATGATAAGCCCCGCCGCGATTCTTGCAGGAATGAAATTCGCCGCATCGTCAAGATAGGCCGCCGCTCTTCCAAAGTAAAGATAGCGGTCGTTCTTATAGGCGATCATGCTGTCCATCGTATTGATCGCCTTATAGACGACAATCCCCGTCAGACCGAACAAAGCATAATAGAACACCGGTGCGACGATCGCATCGGTGATATTCTCTGTCAAAGTCTCTACAGCAGCCTTTTTGATGTCTTGCATCGTAAGCGACCCCGTGTCCCTACTCACCAGATAACCGATTTCTTCCTGCGCCTTTTTCAAATCATCTGATGCGATCACTTTGAGTATCCTCGCACCTTCGTCGTAAAGACATCTGGTGGCAAGCAGCTGATAGACAAGTAGCGCTTCAATCACCCACGTGAAGTTTCCAAGCAGATACAGGCATGCGGCGATTACAGCGGTATAGACCCAAGCACTGACAAGGATCACACTTATGACCAGTACTGCTCCAAGTGCGAGCTTACTCAGGTTCGAGTGTTCGCTTTTATTAAGCTTTCTATCTAAAAATCCGATCAGCAGTCCAATAAGCCGGACAGGATGCCATGAGTAAATCGGATCACCTAAAAAGGCGTCGAGCATCATGGCAAGTGTGAGCGTTAGCACGAATGCCACCCATCGATGATGTCCATGATCGCGTCCATATCAAGGTGTGCCTTCATCTGGTTGGCAAGTTTCTCATATTCGAGTTCCTTATATGCTTCAAAGGTATCTACAGAACTAGCCATGTCATCAAGACCCTTTTCTCTTCGAATGATGTTTAAAAGTGTTCTTACAAAGGCCACCTCGTCAAAGATGCCATGCAGATAGGTACCGAAAACGGATCCATCGGATCTGACCGCTCCATCCGCCCTGTCCACATCGACATTCAGTTCCTTATTGATGCGTAGGACATGTGCCGAGTCCCCGCTAAGTTCAGATTGCCCCATATGGATCTCATACCCGCTAACCGGCATATGACTTAAGGGTTCCAACCTGCCTGGAAGTGATGCCATTTTCGCCTTCACCTGCGTCGTCGTTTTTTCAGGCTCGAAAGTCGTGGTGATTCCAAGCAGCCCCAGTCCGTTCACAGCCTCTACAGAAGACTCCGTTCCGTGGGGATCGCTTATTCTCTCTCCCAGCATCTGGTAACCGCCGCAGATACCGATGACAAGCGCGCCGTTTCGATGCGCCCTAAGTATTTGCTCGGCAAGACCCGTCCTGTGAAGATACACCATGTCCTCGATCGTATTCTTCGATCCTGGGATGATCAGAATATCAGGATTTCCGATGCTGTCGCCGCGCATGACGTATTTTAAGTTCACATCCTCCTGCGTTTCAAAGATGTTGAAGTCTGTAAAATTGGAGACATGCGGTAAGTAAAGGACCTCCACAGTAACCTCGGCTCCGTTGTTCGATTTTCTTCTAAAGCGTTCCGCCAAGCTGTCTTCGTCTTCAATTTTCAAGTCCATGTAAGGCAGTACGCCAAGAACAGGAACCTTCGCAAGTTCTTCAAACATCCTAAGTCCTGGCTTAAGAATCTCCACATCTCCTCTGAACTTGTTGATGATCACGCCTTTTACACGTTTTCTTTCTTCTTCCTCAAGTAGCAGGATGGTTCCATAAAGCGAAGCGAACACTCCGCCCCTATCGATGTCTCCTACGAGGATGACAGGCGAATCCGAAAGCTCCGCCATTCCCATGTTCACCAAATCGCCTTCCCTTAAGTTGATTTCAGCAGGCGAACCGGCACCTTCGAGGACGATATAGTCATAATCCGATGCAAGCTTGTCATAGGTCTCTTTGACCATGACCTTAAGTTCAGGTTTGAACTCGTGGTATTCGACGGCTGACATGTTCTTGTATACTTTACCGTTTAGGATGACCTGCGATTTTTTATCGGTGGACGGCTTAAGCAGGATCGGATTCATCAGCACATCAGGTACGATGCCTGCGGCTTCCGCCTGTACGACCTGGGCCCTACCCATTTCGTCCCCTTTTTCTGTGATAAACGAATTTAGAGCCATATTTTGCGACTTAAAGGGCGCAACCTTAAATCCCGCCTGTTTCAGCACGCGGCAAAGACCTGCCGTGAGTATGCTCTTACCTACGCTTGATGCTGTTCCCTGAATCATTACCGATTTAGCCATTGGCTGTTCTCCTTTTACGTATGCATTCTAAAAGCGGCTCCAAGACCTCTTGTCTGTTTCCAAAGTGTAGATGGGCGTATGCGCCTAAGGTATGGTTCACATACGCACCGCATCGCCATGTTTTTGTAGACCGGTAGGACTTCTTTACGGTGTAGCACAGGTCTGTGTCGTTCCAGTCCACTGTCGAGCGGTGAAACTCATGACCCTTTAGCTCTGTGCCCTTCACACCTAGGATCGTATCCTCATTCAGGTGTACATCCACATAACCGAAGCGCTGAAGTTTTTCAGTCATCCTTGCCCTTCCATCAAATACGCCTACCATCTCATATGCTGTGCCGTTCATGTCCTCTATCGAACGGGTCAAATACATCATCCCTCCGCATTCCGCGTAGATGGGCAGACCCTCTTGGCTCGACTTTCTTATTTCTTTTAAAAGTGCTTTATTTTCAGAAAGTGCTTTCGCATGAAGCTCAGGGTACCCGCCTCCGATATAAATCGCATCGATGTCTTTAGGCAGCGATGTGTCTTTTATCGGTGAAAAGGGGACCAGCTCCATACCCGCACGTCTCATTGTATCCAAATTATCCTGATAGTAAAAATAGAATGCCGCGTCCATTGCAACAGCAATCCTATACTCTGCTTTTGCTTCTAAAAATATCGCTACCGGTTGTGAAACATACTCGAAATCCGATTTTAACAGTTCTTCATAATCGACCGTATGGTCTGTGTGTGTCTTTAAAAAATCAAGCATCCCGCTAAGGTTCTCCACTTCGCTCGCAGGCTTAAGTCCCAGATGCCTGCTGTCAAGGTCGATGGATGCATGTTTTTCGATGTAACCTAAGGTCTTTACACCCGTATAGCGTTCGATCGGTTCTTTCAAAAGCGAATAGTGCATTCCAGAACCCACCTTGTTCACAAGCACTCCCTTCAGGTCTACCCGCTCGTCAAAAAGCTTGAATCCAAGCACGCTTGCCGCAAGTGTTGTGGCCACACCGCTGCCGTCCACAATCAGAATCACGGGAATACCGAGTATTCTTGATAGATGGGCCGCACTTCCGTTGTCAAGGTTCGAATCCCCGCCATCGAACATTCCCATCACACCTTCCACGACTCCGACGTCCACACCCTGCATATGCCTGTGAAAGGATTCTCTCACGCCCTCTTGACCCATCATATGGAGGTCGAGGTTGATAGAAGGTCTGCCGGTTACAAAGGCATGAAAGGTAGGGTCCAGATAGTCCGGCCCACATTTAAAGGCCTGTACCGTGAGTCCCTTGGATTTTAAAACGTGCATCAGCGTGGAAGTGACCGTAGTCTTGCCCACATTGCTCGACGCGCCTGCGACCATAAATGCAACTGCCATGATGTCTCCTTTGCATGCTAACCGTTCAACATGTCCAGATAGCTGTATTCCTTATCGATGACTATTTTTTGAATCTTCGCGTTTCTGATGTTAAAGGCAGACGACTTTCTTATGTCGCCGACCAGCCATTTGGCCAGGATATTTCCGATCACACCCGCATGTGCGACCACTAGGACAGTGTCACAGTCCTTGAGATGTGTCTCAATCGAATCCTCCACACGAACGAGCATATCGGCGATCGATTCACCGCCCGGATAGCGAAATCGTGTAGGGTCGCTAAACCAAGTCTCCAACAATTCAGAGTAGTCCCTTTCAAGGTCGTCCATCGTGAGACCTTCCCAGTCGCCTAAATGGACCTCCCTCAGCCTCTCGTCCACCGTCACAGGTAGATTTAAGGTGGTACCCATGGCTAGGGCCGTGTCGTGCGCTCTCAAAAGATCCGATGAGACAATTTTACTTATCTTTTTAAATTCCTTTATCCTTTGTGATACTTCTCTTGCCTGTTCATTCCCTTTTGCTGTCAGAGGACAGTCCGACCAGCCCGCAAAGCGCTTCTCCAGGTTGAAGGTCGATTCGCCGTGCCTTACAAAATAGATCGTTTTCATTAAAACCACCATAAGGAAACCGCGACAAGCGTCACAAGACCGAACACCACCTCGTTAAGTTCGATGATCGCGCCTAGAACATCCCCTGTGATGCCGTCTATCTTCTTATTGCTTTCACTTATCAACAGATGGGTGAATAAGAAAGAAATTATAATCGCGACAGGCATATAGCCGATTTTCAGCATTAAAAGCAGAGGCAATATCATGTTCACCGCCATCTCCTTACCTGACGCCTGCCCGATGAAGAGGTTTCCCATACCTTGTTCCCTTGGGGTTGTGCCCCGCCAAAAGGCATATACGACAGCAGCTCTTGCAACCAAAGGCATGGCAAAGATCGCCCAAAAGAGCCCGTAATCGACCATCAGCTTGAATCCTACCGTCTTTAGGGCAAGAACAAAGATAAGTGCGATCACCCCGTTGGATCCTATTCTCGAATCCTTCATGATCTCAAGCATTCTTTTGGGTTCGCGGTTGCTCAGCAGTCCGTCCGCGCTATCAGCGACGCCGTCCAGATGAAGGCCGCCTGTAAAGAGCACATGCAGCATGGTAAGTAGTATCCCGGACATCCACGGATCGTTCAGGTACCTGTATAACCAGAAGGCGATTCCAGTGAGCATCAAACCTAAAATAGCACCTACTGCGCTAAACCAGTAGATGCCCTTTTTAAAATCAGTCTCGTCGCATTCGATGACGACATTGATTGGAATTCTCGTTAAGAACTGCAGCATCAAAATAAGCGGTTTCATCCTATCACCTCTCCCTTTTTGATATGCATCGCCTGTCCGCAGACAACCAGATAGACATCGTCGCATAAATTACCAAGCTGTTGGTTGACCCTGCCTGCGATGTCCCTATAGACCCTGGCGATCTTGTTTTCCGGTACGATGCCAAGTCCGACCTCATTGGTCACAAGAACGACATTGTCATCAGCAAGTCTCATGGCCTGAACCATCAGGTCGATCTGCTCAGCGATCATACGCTCTATGCCTTCTATGCCGTCAAAATCAAGGGTATCGTAATCCGGCATGTCCTTAAACATCAGATTGGTCACAAGCAGCGTGATGCAGTCCAATATGTATGCGTCGTAGTTTCCAGTCCTCTTCGCTATATGAAGGTGAATGTCCTCATAAGCTTCAAGGGTGTCCCAGTCGCTCGGCCTTTGCTCCTTATGTTTTTTTATCCGGTCGATCATGCCCTCGTCAAAAGGAATCGATGTCGCGATGTAGCATATGTTATCACCGAAGCTTGCGACCAATTTTTCGGCAAAGGTGCTTTTTCCGCTTCTGGCACCACCGGTGACTAAAGTCAATCTTCCCACTGTCTACTCCTAACTAAACCCATAATATGCTTTTACCTCTTCTGTCAGATACTCTCCATATTCCTTCGGATTCTTTCTGATTTCTGTCGCACTGATCGGTAAAGAACACCGGTCGGGTTCATAGCTGATATGTTCGATACCCATGTAGTTCGCTAAAAAATCGCCATGCGCCTCAGAAGAGATGAAGGCGTCGATATCCGGATACCGGCTTGCAATGGCTTCACACCATTTTAACATATCTTCCTCACCGAAACCGCCATCATGGGGCAAGTCATGTCTAAATATTTCAACCGTCACCGCTTGGTCTTTATAGTGCGACTGCAACCATTTCTCTCGTACTTCTACAGGTATCTCTTCGTCTTTTTTTGTTACGATAAGGACAATTAGATGATCCACCTTGGTCAGGCCGAATTCAATCAGTGCGATGTGTCCCTTATGAAAGGGCATAAACTTACCCATTACGAGCCCAGTTGTCATCTTCATCCTCCTTGGTCGGGTGCTTTCGTTCTTGATTTTACAGTTTTTAAAATCAGGTGCTATACTTGTTACATAAGAGTAACACACATTACAGTTTCAACATTTGAATTTTCTGACAATTCGGATTATCCTTAATATAATAAGAGGGGGACGAATCCGTGACAAGAATCTTCAAATCAATCTATAAGGAAGTGAAATTCCATATCAAGCAGTGCGATCCGGAATACTTGGGAAAGATCATTCCGTGCATCTTCTTCATCGGACTTCTGGTGTACTGGTGCGGACCGCTTATCGTTGTCGCCCTGATGTATCCAATCTTACTGGCGTTTGCCATTTCATTTGTTATCGGATTATTGTAGCTATGTCAGGCAAGTTAACTGTCAAAAGGAGAAAGTATGAAAGTCTTTCGTTCCATCTTCACCGAAGTACGGTACCAGATCAAAGTATCCAGCCCCGAATACCTTAGCAGAATCATACCCTGTCTTCTCTTTTTCGGACTCCTTGTCTACATGCTGGGCTTTTACAATGTCTTTTTAACCATGATCCCCATACTGCTCGCCTTTGGGATAGGTGTCGTCGTCAGTCTGATTTGACGTCTTTAGAAAGCGACCTATACATGCTTTTTACAGTCAGTAGGATCACAAGGGCAGATCCAGCCGCAGGAATCCAAAGAATCCTATTCGGTTCGATACTGCCATAAGACAATGCGCTCACCATGATCACTGAAAAGTTATAGAAAAAGTGCATGAACATCGAGTACCACAACCTGCCTGTCTTGTAATAGATCCATCCAGCCATGATTCCCAGTAACGATGCCGCGACAAATTGATGGATATTCATATGAAAAGCACCAAAGAGAACACCGCTAAGCACGATTCCGATCATGGGATTGTGCTTTTTTAGCATTCCACGCAAAAGAATTCCCCTAAAGATGATTTCTTCAAAAACAGGTGCGACGACTAGGATCAGCACTAGGCCAATCATCGGGAACTGCTGGAGTGTCTGCGAGAATTTTTCAAGCGCCTCAGAAACTTCAATCGGGGCCATCATCGGCGAGATAAAGGCCGTGACGAACACCGCAAGAAAAAAGCTTAAGAGCATGATGTGGTTTTTGGCCGATCGATGCCCGAGTGTTCTTTTTTTAAAGTCAAATGCAAAGCCTTTTCTGAGAAAAGCCCATCTGATAAAGATGTAATATCCGGTGACCTGCAAGGCTGCCCCTGCTAAAAACGATGCTAAGAGCGAAACACTGTCGATCCACTTCATCGGTAGGTACACGACAATGCTGATCGAAATCTGAAGAACCAATAGCACCATCACATAAAAGAGAGCTCCATACCAAGCCAATCCAAATTCCTTATCTTCAATTTTAGTTGTTTGACCGATCACATTCATTTTTGCCATCCTTTTCTTCTAAGTCCCCACTTATTATAGCAAGAATAGCGGACAATAAAAATAGGCTACCTCAAATAACATGAGGTAGCCATCTTCAACCGACTAGTCGGCTAATTTGTGAACAAATAGTCCAGATCTGAGTTTTGGCTCAAACCAAGTTGATTTTGGAGGCATTACTTCGCCAGCGTCTGCGATAGCGATAAGGTCGTCCATCGTAGTCGGGTACATGCTGAATGCAACCGCCATATCCACCGTGCAACGTCTCTCAAGTTCTTCAAGACCTCTGATACCGCCGATGAAGTCGATTCTGTTATCCGTTCTTGGGTTTTCGATTCCTAAAACAGGATTTAAAAGGTTTTCTTGAAGAATGGAAACATCAAGTCTTCCTACAGGGTCATTCATATCGTAAATGCCTTCTTTTGCTGTAAGTTTGTACCATTTGCCTTCAAGGTGCATGCCGTATGTCTTAGCGACCATAGGCTTGTACACTTCAGTACCAACTTCTTCAACATCAAACTTTTCTTTGATCATGTTGAAGAACTCTTCTGTAGAGTGACCGTTTAAATCTTGAACCACACGGTTGTAGTCCATGATGAACAGATCCTCATCCGGGAAGATAACCGACATGAAGAAGTTGAACTCCTCTTCACCTGTGTAGTTAGGGAACTCTTCACGACGCTTCATACCTACTTTAACAGAAGATGCCGATCTGTGGTGACCGTCAGCGATGTAAAGATAGTCGATACCGGCAAAGATTTCCTCGATGCGGCTATTCACTTCTTCACTTGTGATCTCCCAGACGATATGTGTGATTTCATCATCAGAGATGAAGTTATATACAGGTTTGTGGAACTTGATCCATTCGTTTACCATGTGGTTGATCTCGTCGTTCTTCTTGTAAGTCAGGAAGATCGGCGCTGTGTTGGCATCACAGTAATCAAAGTTGTTGATTCTGTCCTGCTCTTTAACAGGGCGAGTGAATTCGTGTTTTTTTATCGTGTCGTTCATGTACTCGTCAATCGAGTTGCAACCTACGATACCAGTTTGAACACGGCCCCACATCAATTGTCTGTAGATGTAAAAACGTGGAGTCTCATCTTGAACCAAAATACCGTCTTCTTGGAACTTGTCTAGGTTCTTTCTAGCAGTCTGATACACAAGCGGATCGTACGCGTCCATCTCATCCGGTACATCCATTTCAGAACGAACAACATGTAGGAATGAATCAGGATTTCCTTCAGCCATTTTTTTCGCTTCAGGTCTGTTCATTACGTCGTATGGTAAACAAGCTACTTTTTCGACGATATCTTGTCTTGGTCTTAATGATTTAAAAGGTCTAACTACTGCCATAATAATCCTCCAAAATAATTCACTTTAGTGTATGAAAGCGATTGCCCGCCAGTTAAATAGATACCGCTCAGCTCAGCTGAGCGGTACTTTGTTAGCTAAAACTTCTACAGCCTTATTTGAAAAAACCTGTAATCGTATCAACCGTCTCTTGACCGATGCGCTCCTGCGCTTCAGCAGTCGAGGCACCGATATGAGGTGTTAAAGAAATTCTGTCATGCGTATAGATCGCTTCGTTCTTTGATGGTTCCTCTTCAAACACATCAAGTGCGGCAGCTGTGATCTTACCGCTGTCAAGGGCTCTAAGAAGTGCCGCTTCATCAACTACTCCACCACGAGCGCAGTTGATCAGGTAAGCGCCGTCTTTCATGATCTCGAATTGAGCATCTGAAATTGTCGCACCCTTATCTTTAAAGAACGGGATATGAAGCGATAGGAAATCCGCACATTTTAGTACATCATCAAATGCCATAGAAGTGAATCCTTCTACGCCGGCATCACCCATCAAGTCATAATACACGACGTCCATGCCGATAGCTTTTGCACGTTTTGCAGTCTCACGGGCGATTCTACCAAAACCGATAAGGCCTAGTGTTTTTCCGCCAAGTTCGATACCCGCATAGGCGTTCTTGTTCCATTCACCTTTTCTCATCGTCACATTCGCCATGTGAAGGTGACGGGCCAATGTGAACATATGTCCGATTGTAAGTTCAGCAACTGATGCCGAGCTTGAGTTAGGCGTGTTCCTAACTGCAATGCCTTTTGACTCAGCGTATAGGTGATCGATATTGTCGATACCCACGCCCGCACGGATGACAAGCTTCAGTGTTCCGCCTGCTACCTGGTCGATAAGGGCTTCTCTAACTTTTGTTTTTGAACGTACGATAAGCACGTTCACTTCTTTTAATTTTTCAACCAGCGCTTCACCTTCGAAGTACTCGGTGATCACTTCGTGTCCCAAGTCTCTAAGTGCTTGTGCAGCCGATTTGTCCATACCGTCATTTGCTAATATTTTAAGCATTGGAATCCTCCTAAGATTAAAGCTTATCGACTATTCAAGACCCAAGATGTCTTCGATTTCTCTAAGTAATTCTTGTAGTGTTTCCATTTGAGTATCAGCCATATGCGCGATTCTGAAAGTTTTTTCCTTAAGGTCGCCGTAGCCGTTTGAAATCATCCAACCGCGTTTTGCAAGCTCTTTATTTAGGTCAGCGACGCTGATTTCTTTTGTGTTCCACATTGTAGTAAGCGTGTTCGACGCGTATTGTCTTTCTGGAAGCATTTTAAAGTGTTTATCCGCCCAAGCTCTTACCACTTCAGCCATTTCAAAATGTCTGTTGAATCTATTTTCGATACCTTCCACTTCAACGATTTGCTCCAACTGATAATCTAGTGCGAACATGTGGGCAAGTGATGGAGTAGATGGGTACTGGTATGCGCTTCTAACTTTATCGACAACTTCTACTAAGTCAAGGTATAACCCTCTGTTTTCAACAGTCTTTGCTCTCTCATACGCTCTGTTTGAAACAGATGCGATTGCAAGACCCGCAGGAAGACCTAAACATTTTTGAGTAGATGTTATACACATGTCGATGCCCCACTCGTCAACAGGCACTTTCGCGCCGCCAAGTGAAGATACCGTATCCACACAGAACATGACCTCTGGGTATTTCGCTACCACTTTAGCGATTTCTCCCACTGGGTTCATGATACCTGTAGACGTTTCATTATGCGTTACAGTCACGACATCATATTTTCCTGTAGCAAGTGCTTCTTCAACCATTTCAGGTGTTGTAGGTGCTGCGGTTTCAGACTTGAACTTGTCAGCAGGAATACCGTTAGCCGTACACATTTTAAACCATCTGTCGCCAAATGCGCCGACTGAGAACACTGCCGCACGTTTTTTTGTAAGTGACTTCACAGCCATCTCCATCAAACCGCTACCTGAGGTAGTGCTTAAGATAATGTCGTTTTCAGTGAACATCAACTTTTGCATTCTTTTAGAAATACGTTCTTGAAGCTCAGTAGCCTCTTTACCTCTGTGACTGATTTGCGGCGTAGCCATTTTTTGAAGAACATCCTCACGAACGTCTACTGGACCAGGAATAAACAATTTTTTATGCATGTCATGACCTCCCATTTTTTATATGATGTGATGTAGAGCGTTTCTACTTTCACATACAACCATTTTATCTACACATCAAAAGTGATGTGCACCCACATTTATGATAGCACGCCAGCAAACCTCACTCAACAAAAACAAGCGGGGAAATCGTTAACCTTCGTTAACAAATTGCACAGGCAAACGTTTTCACGGCGTTTTAAAAAATAACCCAATGCTTTGAGTTATCTTAATAATTTATCAGCCTCATTATACCAAAGTAACTGTCAAATGCAACCGAATATTGATATCTTTTGTTTTAATAGAGTAAAGCGCTAATAGAACATCCAGCTATCGGAATTCGACAGTCTGAATCTGAAATGCCCTTCGTAGTCCTCTTTTTCAAATACGTAGGCGAAGTCGCTGAATCTCACATGAATGATTTCACCTTCCTTCGTTATTATTCTACCGTAGTAGTCACCATCCCAAGTGAGTTTATCGTCATCATGTGTGATGCTCTTGAAGAACAGGTTGGGTTCCTCAACGGTCTTAAGAATGACCTTTTCAAGATCCGTCGCTTCCATCATCCGTCCCTGCGCGTAGGAAACATCATAGACGATGATCGATTCGGCGTCTTTGGCAAAAGCCACCTTGCCGCTGTTCTCCCAACTTCTGAACACCGAGAAAACAATAAAAACACCTACAATCATCGAAAACATCTTCATTAAATCGTCTTTACCCATAACCATTCTCTCCGTTCCATAGTTCCTATCAGCATATCTGATAGACAAAGTATTCCTGTATTATTCTATCATCTTGAAAAGGTCAATTTTGTGATTTTTCTGTAATCTTTTCAATCCATTCCTCACTGAGCTTAAGCAAGGTCTCAATTCGGTTCATTTCTGAAGAATGCAGGCATATTTCGACCAGATGTTCAAGTAGCGGGCTAAGTAGCCTCGGATTAGCCTTCAACTGTTCAAACCTATCCATCAGGAGGTTGCCGTCAATTGAAAGCGCGCTTCTGTCGAAGACCTGCGGAGATTTTCTTATGGTCGCTACAAGCTCCTTAAGCTCTATGTAATAAGCGTCGTCTTCGAGCGTACCGGTACCTTTCGCGTCCGCCAATAAGAAGAGCCGCATGTCATCCACTTTTTCAGGTCCTATCTTTCTCATCCACTTCTTTACCGCTCTCTCCGTCAAAACCGGCATGCTCATATGATGTGCTATATAAAGAAGTATTTCTTCAGATAGCGCCGTACTCATCTTGAGTCTCTTGCAAATATTTGCAGCGCTTTCAAGGGAGAGTTTCTCATGTCTGTAAAAATGCCCGATTCCCTTGTCATCCAGTTCAAAGGTGGCGGGCTTACCGATATCATGAAGCAGGGCGGCCCACCTAAGGGCCGCAGTGTTTGGCGTGTTTACCACCACCTGTTTGGTATGTTCAAAGACCGTCCATTTATGGCACGGATGATGCTGCTCAAAGCCGATACAAGGAACCATTTCGGGCAGTATTTCATTTAAGAGACCACACTCGTTCAGAAGTTCCAGTCCAAGATCCGCCCTATCAGAAAGCAGGATCTTGTTCATCTCGACAAAAATCCGCTCCACACTGACTCCCATAAGGCTTGTATCGTTTTTTATCGCCCGTATGATCTCAACATCCAGATCAAAGCCTTTCTGAGCTGCGAAACGAATCGCCCTAAGTTTTCTTAACCGGTCCTCATTGAACCGTTCTTCCGCTTTTCCTACAGTCCTGATCAGCTTTTTCCTGATATCGGATTTTCCTCTAAAGGGGTCCACAATTTCACCCTGCTCAGACATGGCCATCGCGTTCATGGTAAAATCCCTGCGGGACAGGTCTTCGACAATCGATCCTGAAAAGGTAACAACACTCGGCCTTCTGCCATCCATGTATCCTGAGTCTTTTCTGAAAGTCGTCACTTCAAAATCCGAACCGTCCAGGATTACAGTCACCGTGCCAAAGTCGATTCCTGTGGGGATGCAGTTATTAAAAATGGCCATCACCTCATCCGGAAGCGCTCCCGTCGCAATATCAAAGTCATTAGGTTCCACATTCATATAAATATCACGGACGCATCCACCGACAAGGTAGGCTTCATATCCCTTTCTTTTCAACTGCCCGACAATCCATTTAGCCCCATCCAAACTCATCCCATCACCCCTTTTGACCATTGTATCACATTTTGCTGGTCGCTAGCTGCACAAGGCTCACCGGTCAGTGAGTTTGACCTTTCACTTTATACGGCGTCTCTAGTGAATCTTCGGTTATTATAAAAAATACAGGGTATCAAAGTATCAAAAGGTGGTGAGCGCATGTTCAATAGCATTCATAAGCAGATTCTATCAACTCTCATACTTGTCAGTCTCCTCAACATTCTATTTTTAGGAACTATCACATTGGTCTATGGAAACAATGCGCTTCGGGAATCTACCGTGACAAGCGCCCGGTTTGCCCGTGAAGCGATGGTCCAGACACTCGAAAAGGACATCACCTCTGCAGATAAGATTATCAGTTCATTGACTTCACTTATCGATGACGAGTTAGATCCTACAAGAATCCACGATCCGGACTACTTGCAGTTTCTGATGGATAGCTGGGATTCTCATGTCAAGAGACTTGCTCAAAACCACTTGTTAAGTCACACGGCCTACATCTACCTCAATCCCGAACTGACAGGAAGAGTCTTTGATATCTTTTATGCGGATCAGAACGGTGATGCTTTGGTGGAACGTCAATCGAACATTCCTCTTTCCTATTTTCGTGAGGGTCCCCTTCCTACCGATGCGAAACAGTGGTGGTTCGAAGCAATTGACAAAAATACCTCGAATTGGACCAGACCCTATTCCTGGACATTCGATAACGGTAAGGCAATAGAGGTCGTTTCACTGACCAAGGCTTACCATATCGACGGAACCTTGTTCGCAGTCGTCGGAACCGAGATCACCTATGAGAATGTCAAACGTGCGACCACAGAAATGCGACTGCTTGACAACGGCTACGCTTTTTTGCTGAACGGTGAAAGAGAACCCCTTATTTACCCCGATGACGGCACTTATGCCTATTTCAAGGCGGCTTTCGACGAGGTCGTACCCGCTGAACTAAGTGAATTCAACTATAAGATCAAAAATCAGAAAAAACATGCTTTTACACAAACACTCGGCAACGGATGGATCTTGGGTGTTCAGTTCACATCAAAGGACTTTTTCACACCAGGAAGGCAATATATCCTGATTATCGCAGGCACCATGTTTCTCTCACTGATCCAATCCATCCTCTTCGCCCATTTCATGAGCAGGTATCTGTCAAAGCCTTTACTGGATATCTCCTCACTTTTACAAAACAGCTCACCTGTCAGCGGCGATTTGAGTATTCCAAAAACCATCATAGCAAGGCAGGATGAAATCGGCATCGTAGCGAAATCGCTGGTCATCATGTCAGAGGACATCAAATCACACATCAAGATCATCAATAGACAAAGTTCGAATTTGCAGTTCTTAAAGCAGTTCGATGAGCTGACCGGATTACCAAATGAAACACACTTTAAAAAAATAGTTGCGAATAGCATTCTCGCAAGCCCTGAAACTCAACGCTTTATCATCATCATAAATATCGACGGTTTTAGACTGCTAAACGGATTGTTCGGAGTGCATGTCTGCAATCAGCTCCTCACGAGCGTAGCCGAAAGACTGGAATCACTCAAAAAGGAGAACTACCAGATCAGCAGGCTCAGCGGTGACGAGTTCATCCTGTGCCATCAGGCCCTGCAGCCGGTTCCTCTCATCGTCAGCCACCTGCAAAGCATGCTGGGCGGGGTCTACCATATCGGTGATGAGACGATCCATATTTCTGTCAGCATCGGGATCAGTACCTATCCGGCCCATAGCGAGGATATCTCCCAACTCATAAAATTCGCTACGATCGCTCTGAATCACTGCAAGGTAAACAAGGAAAGCGACTGGTCGGTTTACGCTCCTTCTGTAGCGGACCTTTCTTCCGAGCAGTTTCAAATGCTCAGAGAACTAAAAGAAGCCATTTTAAAAGATGAGTTCATTCTCAATATCCAGCCACAGTTCAATGTGAACACGGGTAAGATCGTCGGTGGAGAAGTCCTTTTAAGATGGTTCAATAAAAATCAGTACGTGCCTCCCAACATCTTTATTCCTCTATCAGAGGAATCAAAGCAGATTCTACCCATCGGTGAGTTCGTACTCAAGGAGACCATAAAAATTCAACGCGATCTAAAGTCAAAAGGCATCCACATCAGGCTGGCTGTCAACATTTCGGTTCAACAGCTGACTTGGCAGCAGATCTACCACCAGCTTAAATATGCCATGTCGCCTTTTGGCCTAAGACCTGAGGACCTTTCGCTTGAAATTACAGAAAGTACCCTCCTGCATGCCAATCAAGAAGCCCGCGAAGTCCTTCATGCCCTGCGTCAGGACGGATTCAGAATTGAAGTGGACGATTTCGGCACAGGGTACTCTTCGCTAAGCTATATCAAGAAGTTCGATTTTGACACCTTAAAGTTGGATCGTATGTTCATTAAGGACTACCCCCACAGCGACGACGGAGCGATCGCCTCGATGATTGTCACACTGGCAAATAAGCTTAAGGTCAATCTGATTGCTGAAGGCATGGAGAATGTGGATCAGGTGAATTTCTTGAAGGAAAGCGGCTGCGAAATCATGCAGGGCTATTATTTCAGCAGACCGCTTGAGGTGAAAGAGTTTGTCAGATTACTCGAAGAACAGGCAAGGGATGCAAGCGACTGAAGATGCAAAGCAAGCACCTAAAAAAGGCGTTGAAAGGGAGTTTATCGCCTTTCAACGCCTTTGTTTTTATTGACTCGGTAAGACAGTCTAGTCCTATTCTTCGATAGTGGTTCTTCCTGTAAACACAAAATCCTTGACTCTCATTCCAGGTACGAGGTTTGTACCAAAGAAGCTAGGAGCTGTGATTCTTTCCTCAGAAACCGCATCCACATTTTTAAGGATCCGTTCTATCGAATCTGTGAACCTCAGGTTTTTCACAGCACCGACGATTTTACCGTCCTCTACGAGGAAAAGACCGTCTCTTGTAAGTGCTGTCAGCTGGCCTGCGATCGGATCCACGACATTCATATAGTGGAACCTGCTGACCAAGAGACCTCTCTTAAGACCCTTGATCAGATCACTGCCGGTTTGGTTTCCCTTATCGACTACGATATTAAAAGGTATGCCGCCCTCGCCCTTGTAGCCCATTGAATGACCTGTAGTGCTGACACCGGCATGTTTGGCGGTTTGAGTATCGTGGGCGATCCCTTTAAACTCACCTTTATCAATGACGTTTAGCACTTGTCTTTCGTAGCCCTCAAAATCAAAGGCAAGACCCGACACTTCCTTATTGGTATGGTCGTCAGTCATCGTCACAAGCGGGCTTGCAACCGCCTTTCCTACTTTGCCCGTAAAAGGACTCAGACCGTCTTCATGGTATTTGGCGTTGGATCCCAGATAGGCCGTATAAGAAACCAGATCGTTCACAGCAAGGGGTTCGAGCACCACATCATATACGCCCGGTTCGATACTGATGCTGTTCTGTCCAAGTATGGCCTTTTCGAGGGCGAATTTTACAATTTCATCGAAGTGTAGCGAGTCAGGTGTGGTGAACACGCAGTCGTTAAATCCGCTAGCTCCACTTTCGTGAAGTACCATCACCTCGACATGGGCGTTCGATCCGGACTGGTAACGTCTTACGCCGTGCGAATTGCCCCAGGCATAGACCGTATGCTTCACTTCAAAGGCTCCAGCCAGTTCAAATCCATCTTCAAGCACTTCCACTGCAGCCTTTACCGCCTTCGCCCTTTGTGAGATTCCCCACTTGCTCTCAAACCCTAGGTCCAGGTCCTCCACTTCAATCGGAGCAAGGTCCTTTAACTCTTCAAAAGCCATGCCGCTCGGCTGCAATAAGGGCAGTTTCAGTTCGGCGCTGTTAAGCGCTGCAAGAATCGCATCGTCATCCAAGACGTTTGTAGAGACATTCGCCAGCTTCTCACCGTCGAAAACGACAATGTTCACTTCAGCATCCTCTGTAGCCACATTTTGATGGATTTCTGAATGCGCATACCTTGTAAGTCCCGTCTCATTGGCGGCGATGGTCACCGTCGTGTAGAATCTTGACGATTTCGTGATCAGATCTATGATTTCATATGCTCTATTTTTAGATAACATCTTACACACCTACCTTTACATTTCTAAATCTTGCAGGAGAGGATCCATGCGCGACATGCGCGACCTGCATAGGCTGTCCCTTACCGCAGTTTGGAGTTCCAAACACCTTCCAGTAATTCTTGTTCGCGACGCCATCGCAGCTTGCCCAGAACTCAGGAGTGATACCTGAGTAGACAGGGTTCTTGAAAATCTTGCCTGTCAGTTTTCCGTTTTTGATTTCGTAGGCGATCTCTGTTGCGAACTGGAAGTTGACCCTCATATCGTCGATGCTCCAACTCTTGTTGGTCTTCAGGTAAAGTCCGTCCTCTATTCCACCGATCAGTTCGAACAACTCGAAGTCACCGGGAAGAAGACTGATATTGTTCATTCTCACGATCGGAAGGTTCTGCCATCCGTCCGCGCGGTTGGCTCCGTTCGAAACGCTTCCGAACACACTTGCCGTATCCCTAGAGGTGATCACATCCTTCAAGATGCCCTTATCAATTAAAGTGACACTCATCGCCTTTACGCCGTCATCGTCGTACCCGTAGGTTCCAAGGGCTCCGCTTGTCAGAGCGTCAGAAACCACAGTGACATGCTCGGAACCGTATTTGAAGCCCTCTTTCACCATGGACTCAGTGACAAAGCTGCCTCCTGCGAATGCGAGTTCGGATCCGTAGATCCTATCCAGTTCAAGGGGGTGCCCGATGCTCTCATGGATCTGAAGCTGCATCTGATCGCTGTCGATCAGCACATCATATACGCCTTTAGGGCATTCCTCTGCCCTAACAAGATTATATGCCTGTATGGAGATTTGAGCGGCATAGTTTAGCATGTCGAGATCCTCTACATATTCGTAGCCTCCTGTACCGAAATCTCCTTCAAAGCTGTTTGGATAACTTCTTACCTGCGTATCCCCTTCGTGGGTCGCGTAGGCCTTGATACCGCCACCTGACTCATAAAGGGTCTGCGTGATAAAGCTTCCTTCAGAATCCGCATAGACCTTATCTTGTAATTGGAAGATCATGATGCCTTCTGTTTTAGAAAGCTCCGCAGAAGTCGCCATCGCGCGTTCGCACTTTATAAGGTAGTCCACCTTGTGTTCAAGCGGCACTTTAAATGGGTCGATTTTTATGGGTGTGACATAATGGTCTTCAAACACTTCTTTCTTTGAATACGTGATCGCAGTCTTCTGAAGTTCTCTGCTCGCTTTTGCTATTTCCAGGGCTTTCGCTGCCGTTTTTTCCAAGTCCACCGTGTCCTGGCTTGAGGCGAATCCCAAGGATCCGTCGTAGATGACTCTGACTCCGACACCTCTTGATCTTGAGTTCGCAATGTTCTTAACCTTTTGATTCTCCGTCTCGATCTGCTCGACGAGCGTATCCACGAGCCGTATATCCGCATATTCAGCACCTGCTGATTGCAGATACTTAAGTACTGCCTGCATTTCAGTTTTCATATGTACCTCCATCCTTAATAACCGCTATAAAATCCTACTATTACCTTACCACATTTTATGAATTTCTACACAAATAAAGCCCGCACTATTTGAGTATAATCAACCTTGTCATTTTTTTTGTAACATGATAAACTACTCGGAGATTAATAACAGACAGTTCGTAACCATCCTGTCTATAACTAAAACTAGGCCAGGCGCACTCCAGCAGTGTGTCTAGTCCCTAGTGGGCTTTTTTTTATTGCCCAAAAGAGGGATTTTCACAATAAGAACAGAGGAAACGTATGACTAAAATAGGACTTACCACCACCGTGCCCATCGAGATTCTACTTGCAGCAGGCAGGATTCCTGTAGACCTGAACAACCTGTTTGTCACAAGCGATGAGCCCAACAGGTATATCGAACTTGCAGAACGCGACGGATTCCCTAAGAGCATGTGCGCCTGGATCAAAGGTATCTACGGCGCATGTATCGAAAACGGAATCACAGAAGTAGTAGGCGTCACCGAAGGCGACTGCACCAACACGAAATGCCTTCTTGACATCTTCGAGCTCAAGGGAATCAAATTGTATGACTTTGGGTTTCCACACGGACGAGATGCACACAGGCTGGAACATTCGATAATGACGCTCCAAAGCCAGTTTGGAGTCACAACCGAAGCGGTCGAGGCGATAAGGTTGTCGCTTGCTCCCTTACGGGAGCTTTCTTCACAAATCGACGCGCTTACGGTCACCACCGGTCAGGCCGGTGGATTTGAGAACCATCTCTACCAGGTGGCCATGAGCGACTTAGGTGGTGTCGGGATTGAGAAATTTCATCAGACGCTTGAAGACGCCTACAAGGAAATGCTTAAAAGGCCCGTCAACACAAAAGGATTAAGGCTCGCCTACCTTGGGGTTCCACCCATGACAGGCGATCTTTACGATTATATCGAAACACTTGATGCGATGGTGGTCTACAACGAGGTGCAAAATGAGTTCGCTTTCCCTAGGGCAAGCTTGGCCTTATCCATCAACGAGCAGTATCTGGATTACACGTATCCCTATGACAATAAGACGAGAATCGAGTCGATCAGAGAGCAGCTTAGCCTTAGAAGGATCGATGGCATCATCCACTATACACAGGCTTTCTGCCACCGGGCCATAGACGACATTTTGATCAAGCATCATCTGGATATCCCCGTGCTCCATATCGAAGGCGATACCAGCACCGTGCTTGATGCCAGAACCAAACTTAGGATAGAAGCCTATCTTGATATGCTTCACGATAAGAAAGAAGGTGTCACATGCGAGTTCTAGGTCTTGATTGCGGTAGCCGCTACGTGAAAATGGTCATCCTAGAAGACGGTCATGTCACTTACAAACATCAGGTCAGCACCGTCAGTTTCTATAAGGACTACTGCGTCTCAGGCGATACGCTCACCTTTAAGTCGTATCTGATCAGCGAGACACCCTTTGATGCCATCTACACCACAGGCTACGGCAGAAACCACATGGCTTTCTCAGGATCCACTGCCGTCAACGAGCTAAAGGCGCATGCCTGGGGAGCACTCTATAAATCAAACCACAAGGACTTCATCCTTCTTGACATTGGTGGACAGGACGTAAAGGTCATCAGAGTCGAAAAAGGCCTGCTGACAGATCTTGAGCTCAACGAAAAATGTGCGGCATCCTGTGGAAGATACCTCGAAAACATGGCAAACGTACTCGACGTTCCACTCGACGAAATGAGCAGCTATCATGAAAACCCAGTGCATCTGAACGCCACTTGCGCCGTATTTTCAGAATCCGAACTGATCGGCCAGCTCGCCAGAGGGGCGGACATGCATTCGCTTTATGCGGGTGTCAACCATTCGCTCTACAACAGGCTAAAGCCGATGCTTGCCGCCTTCAAGGGGAAGACCCTTCTCTTATCAGGCGGCGTTTCACACAATCAAGCGATCATCCACTATCTGAAAGCGGATTACGACGAGGTCATCGTACTTGATGATCCCTCGTTCAACGGCGCCTTAGGATGTGCCATATACGGCTTAAAACAATTATCGAAAGAAGGTATACCATGTTCACGATAACAGCACAGAGTCATTTCGACAGCGCCCATTTTTTATCGGGTTACGAAGGGAAATGCAGCAACCTGCACGGCCACCGGTGGGTGGTCGAAGCGACCGTCCTTGCCGAGCAGCTTCATGACAGCGGCCAGTTGAAAGGCATGGTCGTCGATTTCGGCGACATAAAAAAAGCCCTTAAGGACCTAGTTGACTTCTACGACCACAGCATGATCTATGAAGAAGGAACCTTAAAGGCAAAAACGATAGAGGCACTTTCTGACGAGGGTTTCAGAATCATCAAAATCGACTTCAGACCGACGGCGGAATGCTTTGCCAAACATTTTCACGACGCCTTAAAGGCGCAAGGCTTCAACCTGTCCGGTGTGACCGTTTTTGAAACTCCTACAAACCGTGCCACTTATTCAGAGGTTTCTCATGTCTGATACGCTATATGACGTTGTGGAGATCTTCGACAGCATCAACGGAGAAGGACTTAACGCTGGCAAACTCGCCACCTTCGTTCGCTTAAAGGGATGCAACCTTAGATGCAGCTACTGCGATACCGCATGGGCGATCACTCCTGATGCGCCTAGTGTGAAGATGAGCGCAGAGGAGATAAAATCAAGCATACTTGCTTCGGGTCTTGAACATGTGACACTTACAGGCGGCGAACCGCTGCTTGTCGATAAGTCGGTTGAACTTCTCACCGCACTCGTTAGCGACCGTTATAAGATCGACATCGAGACCAACGGTTCTGTTCCGATCAGACCGATTTTGGAGCATGAGGGTTTAAGCGCTGTCGATCTGATCATGGACTACAAGCTACCTAGCAGCGGCATGACTGAGTCCATGCACCTTGAAAACCTGGAGCTTATCAGAAAACAGGATACCGTAAAATTCGTCATCGGTTCTGAAGCCGACATGGATGAGGCGTACAGCATCATCAAAAAGTACTCGCTTACAGGCCGCACCAACATCTACTTCAGCCCGGTCTTTGGAAGCATCACCCCAGAGGCGATGGTCGATTTTATGAAAAAGCACCGCCTGAACGGCGTGACACTTCAACTTCAACTTCATAAAATAATCTGGCACCCCGATGCCAAAGGAGTCTAACCATGAATCATGAAAAAGCAGTCGTCGTATTCAGCGGCGGACAGGACAGCACCACCTGCCTTTTTTGGGCCAAAGAACGCTTCAGTGAAGTCATCGCCGTCTCTTTCGATTACGGACAAAAGCATATCCAAGAGCTCGAGTGTGCGAAGACCATCTGCAAGAACCACGGGTTCGAGCATCACATATTGGACTTGAGCCTATTGAACCAGCTTGCTCCCAACTCCCTTACAAGGGTGGACATTCCTGTCGAACACGTCAAAGAGAACGAGACCACGCCAAACTCATTTGTGGACGGTAGAAACCTCTTGTTCCTTACCTTTGTCGCCGTCTTCGCAAAGCAAAGAGGAGTCAGCCATATCGTCACAGGCGTGTCGCAGAGCGATTACAGCGGATATCCCGACTGCAGGGACGTCTTCATCAAATCGACCAATGTGACCTTAAACCTGGCGATGGACTTCGACTTCGTTCTGCATACGCCACTCATGTGGATCGACAAAAAAGAAACCTGGGCCTTGTCCGACCAGCTCGGCGTGCTCGACATCATCAAAAACGAAACCCTCACCTGCTACAACGGCGTCATAGGATCCGGCTGCGGCACCTGCCCCGCCTGTGAACTCAGATCCCGAGGGCTAGATCAGTATCTGGAGCAAAAATAAAGTAAAAGCCGATCTCGCGATCGGCTTTTTTTGATATGGAACCACTCTTTTTTATGAATCCATAAAATAGTTTTAAGAGAGGCTAGACATAAAACCTACCCGCTCTGCTATTTACCAAATAAGATTACGGAAAAGAGGGCTGGCACAAGGCCAGCGACCACGCGAGCTTTCGTTCTGAAGGAGCGCTGAAATCTAACCCTTACCCTCTAATCTGCCCGTTACCGATCACGACATACTTGTAGGTTGTCATTTCGTTAAGGCCCATCGGTCCCCTTGCGTGGATCTTGCTGGTGGCGATGCCGATTTCAGCGCCGAATCCGAATTCCGCTCCGTCTGTGAATCTGGTGGACGCGTTGTGGTAGACTGCCGCTGAGTCGACGATGTTTAAAAAGTAATCGGCGATGATCGTATCATCAGTGATGATGGCATCGGAATGGTGGGTGCTGTGTCTGTTGATCCAGTCCACTGCGCCGTAGACATCGTCTACGATTCCAATGCCCAGGATATAGTCCAGGTATTCCTTGAAATACTCGTCTGCAAGCATCAGCTCTGATTCCTTCAGATAGGCTTTTGCCAGCGGGTCGACCCTGAAGGTGACTTTGTCGCCGATCTCCCTTGCAAGGGCCGCTAAAAAGCTTTCTGCTATCTCCTTATGGACCAGCACTTTTTCAGCGGCATTACATACAGAAGGCCTTTGAGTTTTCGCGTTTTTTATGATTGCAAGCGCCATAGTGAAGTTGGCGTCCTTGTCGACATAGATGTGGCAGTTCCCGGCACCCGTCTCTATGACAGGCACTTGGGCGTTTTTAGTGACCCAGTTGATAAGCCCTGCGCTTCCTCTTGGTATCAGGATGTCGATATATCCTCTCATCGTCAAAAGTTCCGCGGCAGCGGTCCTATCCACAGAATCGATAAAGCCTATGGCATCGGGTCTAATGCCGTTTGATTCAAGTGCCTCTTTCATGATCTCAACCAAGATACGGTTCGTGTGAATCGCTTCTTTTCCGCCTTTAAGTACGATCGCGTTTCCTGTCTTGATTGCGATGGCTGCGGCATCCACCGTGACATTGGGTCTGGACTCGTAGATCATTCCTATCACACCGAAGGGAACGCTTCTCTTTTCGATTGTGAGTCCGTTTTCAAGCACCTTCGATTCAAGCACCTTGCCGTGGGAGGATTTTAAAAAGGTAAGCGAGGTGACACCTGCCGCCATATCAAGTACCCGTTCCCCTGTAAGCTTAAGCCTATCGAGCATCACTTGACTCATTCCTGCCTTGATAGCCGCCTGGATATCCTTTTCGTTTTCTTTGAGGATCGCCGATTGGTTCACACGAAGGCCTTCAGCGATAGAAAGCAGCGCCGTATTGAGTTCGTGTTCCTTATAGGCACCCTGTCTGTAGGATGCCTGCTTGGCAAGTTCACATATTTTAAGTACGCTCATCATTTAGCTTTCCTCACTTTCAAACCATGTTCCGATCAACTCACCGTCCATGATTTTTGTTATCACATCTGCCTGATCGCTGTTTGCGATGATCGTCTGAATACCTTTTTCCTGCGCGATTTCGACAGCCATCAGCTTAGTCGTCATCCCACCTGTACCCAGATTGGTCGACGAATCACCCGCAAAAGATCTATGTTCGTCTGATAGTCCGAGGATATGACTGATCAGCTTGGCGTCTTTCACCTCTTTAGGATTTGCATCGTACAGTCCGTCAATATCAGATAAGAGAATCAGCCACTGGGCGTCGATAAGCTGCGCTACCATAGCAGAAAGCCTATCGTTATCTCCAAACTTGATCTCATCGACAGCCACTGCGTCATTCTCATTGATGATCGGCATGACACCCATTTCAAGAAGCGCCTCAATCACATTTTTCGAGTTGGCTCCCCTTTCGACATCGACGATGTCCTCACGCGTGATCAGGACCTGACCCACATCGAATCCGTATTCTGCAGCCATCTTGAAGTACATATGCATGAGTATGTTTTGCCCCACAGCCGCAAGCGCCTGCTTTTCGCGAAGGGTGCTTTTGGCTTTGTCCACCTTAAGCCTTCCCATCCCTGCGCCGATGGCTCCAGAAGAGACCAGGATCACCTCTACCCCGCTGTTTTTAAGATCCGCCAGCTGCTTCACAAGCTGCTCGATCTTCTTGATGTTCAAGAGACCTGACGGATGGGTCAAACTGCTGGTTCCTACTTTGATGACGATTCGCTTGGCATCGATTCCCGCATCAAATCGTTTTATATTAGACATTTCCTTGTCTCCTTTTAGTTTTCCTTATATAATAGGGTAATTGTTACACATTGTTAATATACATCTTTTCTCATCACTTGCGCAAGTACCTGTGTCAAGTTATGCTAAAAATAAAACCAGGAGGTAGGCATGGAAAAAAAGATAGGATTTATCGGCAGCGGCAACCTCGCATACGCGCTCATTTCGGGCATGATCAGTTCTGGTGAATTCTCTCCCAGTGCTATAAAAGCCAGCAATCCGGGCAACAAACGTCTCGAAAAGATCCGTGGAGACTTTAGGATAAGGGTGACCCATGACAACCGCAAGGTCGTAGAATTCGCAGATATCGTCATCCTTACTGTCAAGCCCAAATACTACAAGACAGTCATCGATGAGATAAAAGATCTTGTAAGTGAAAACCAAGTCATCGTCACAGTCGCAGCCGGTGTAAGCACCGACTATGTTGAAAACTGCTTCGGTAAAAAGGTGAAGGTCATCAGAACCATGCCCAACACTCCCGCACTCGTAAGAGAAGCGATGACGGCGCTTTGCACAAACAAACACGCGACAGCTGAGGACATGAACGTCGCTCAGGCCCTTTTCAACTGTGTTGGCGATACTGAAGTAGTCAACGAGGAACTGATGGATGTGGTAACCGCAATTTCGGGATCATCCCCCGCCATCGTCTACATGTTCATCGAAGCCCTTGCAGACGGTGCTGTCTTAAAGGGAATGAACCGCGACCAGGCCTACAAGCTCGTATCGCAAGCCGTTCTCGGGTCTGCAAAGATGGTAAGAGACTTGGGCGTCCACCCAGGACAGCTTAAGGACAATGTCACTTCAGCCGGTGGCACCTCCATAGAGGCGCTATTTTCACTCGAAAAAAGCGGATTCAGGGGAACCATCATGGAAGCGATCGAGAAATGCACCAACAAATCGGTCTACCTGTCCGAGCAGCTCGATTCGGATATGGACTAAACTTATTAAAAAACTTAAAAAGCGCTATGGAAGCTTCTAGCTGTTTATCACAGATAGAAGTGTCCATTAGCGCTTTTACTGTATGCTTATAAAAGCACTACACCATGCTTTTGACAAACACTGTGTGTCTCCTGATCCCAAATACTTGCCTGAACCTCGCCGATGTGAGCCTTCTGTAAGAAGAACATGCAGATTCTCGACTGGCCGATTCCGCCACCTACGGTATAGGGCAGTTCACCGTCCATCAGTGCTTTGTGAAAAGGCATTGACAGGCGGTCCGAAGCGCCTCTCAGTTCAAGTTGTTTCTCAAGGGCGTCCTCATCCACTCTGATACCCATCGACGAAAGCTCGAAAGCCTGCTTCAGAACCGGGTTCCAAAAGACGATATCTCCGTTTAGCGTCCAGTCGTCGTAATCAGGAGCCCTTCCGTCATGTGGTTTTCCAGAAACCAGATCATGGCCTATCTTGCTGATGAATACGGCTTTTAGTTTTTCTGTGATCGCATCCTCACGTTCTTTTGTCGACATTTCAGGATACATGTCTTCAAGCTCTTGAGTAGATACGAAATAGATCTCCTCTGGAAGGTCGAAGGATAGGACAGGATAGATCGCACTCATATGTGCAGCCGTCTCTTTAAATACGCTGTAGATGGCTTCTACGATTTCTTTTAATGTCGCTTCGCTTCGCATGTCTTTTGTGATGACCTTCTCCCAGTCCCACTGGTCGACATACATCGAATGGAGTTCATCCAGCACTTCATCGCGTCTGATCGCGTTCATATCGGTATATAGGCCTTTGCCTACTTCAAATCCGTATCTTCCTAGAGCCATACGCTTCCACTTGGCAAGTGAATGTACGATTTCGACCCTAGAATCCTCATGGTCGAATCCGACGGGTCTCTCAACCCCGTTTAGGTCGTCGTTGAGTCCGCTTTCACGCTTTACAAAGAGCGGCGCCGAAACCCTTAAAAGGTCCAGTTTTTTAGCCAGTGTACGCTCAAAGTAGTCCTTTAATGTCTTAATCGCTATTTCAGTCTCCATCAGACTTAAGTGTGATACATAACCTGTAGGGATTTTAGTTTTTGTTTTCATAACAATTCTCCTTTTATCGTTTAATAGACGTAGTTGCCACGTTTCTTTTACGATTGAGTGGAAGTGAGCATTGTCATTTCAGTCGGGCAAGGTTAGCTAGTCCAACATCCCAAAAATAACAAAAAACCTAACATCTCTGTATATAAGAGACGAAAGGTTTGACTTCCGCGGTGCCACTCTAGTTGGTTTCCCACTCATTCGGTACGGTGATTACGATACCTAACAGATATAACGGTCTGAACCCGTCTGAGCCTACTCCTAAAAAGTTTCGGTCAGCTGCTCGGAGATGTTCTTCAATTTAACTCCCGTTACCGGATTCACACCATCACCGGCTCTCTGAAAACTTTGTTAAACCTACTCTTCTCGTCATCGCTTTTGAAGAATCAAGTTGATTTGTATATGAGTGTATGACATTTGTCCCCTCCTGTCAACACAATAAATAAATTTTTATGGTGCAAACGTTTCCGAAGATTAAGCGTAGATGTTCAACAACATGCCCTGAAGCTCTCCGATTTTCGAAAGCAGTTTGATCCTGTTTCTTTCTTCAGCAAGAAACTCCTGTGTGATTTCAACGAGTGAGGCGTCAATCTGGGATACCACCTTGAGCACCTTACCCCTACCGAACCTGGAAAGACCTTTTCTATCCTGTATCTCAAAAGCAAAATCCACCGCTCTTGAAACAAAGTCTTTTACCATGCGTTTGTAGTGCACGAGCACTTCGATGTTTTTGGCATCCACAAGCTTGTCGCCCTCAGACCGGATGGCAAGCATCAGCTGTTCAAGCTCATGCCTCGTGTCGCTTTCTCTCTTATCACCCATCAGGTCAGAAAACGAAGTCCCTTCGACAGCCTGAGGCGCCTTCACTTTGGAAGGGGCTGCGCCCGATTTGCTCACTTTATTGATCTTCATCTTTTTTCTCCTCGATATCTTCAATTAATTTTAGCACCCCAACCACCACTGCAAGCATTTGCGGCGGAAGGTTGTCTCTGATATCCGTGTCCAGTTCCTCAGAAAGCCTTTCAAGCTCCTGTTCGATGGGAGTGGCGCTTCTCTTTAACAGTTCGCTTGCGATCTGCGTGTTTTCACTTTGCTTTTTAGGTGTCATCATACCTTAAAGTCAAACCCCCTGTTCTCTCTTAAAAAGGGCTCAGGCTTCGCAACTTCTTTTGGAGGATTCGTTTTTGTAGGATGCTCGTTCCCCCAAGAATTGAAGTTGATCCCTGTGACAGAAAATCCGACATCCTCGACATAGTTTTTCAGCATTTCCGTAAGCGGCTTGATGGCGGCTTCTGCATTTGTATTGTTGTTGAGCACCTCAACCTTGACCTTCTTATCGATTGAAGCCACTTTGATTCCCACATCACCAAAAGCCTTGGTGTCGAGCACGAAGAACATGTTGAAGTTTTCCCAGTCCACCTTCATGTCCTTCTGTTTTGATTTGATAAAGACCTTGACGTCAGTAAGATGCCCTTCAAGACTCATGGGTATGTTGATCATCAGCTGCTGCGGCTGCGGTTTGTCGGTCACCTTCATGTTAAGCTGTTGCCCGTTGATATGCGATAGTGTCTTTGCGACGGTTTCCTGCTCAGCGCTTGTGGCACCTGTTTTTGCCAGGCTCATCAGCATGCTCTTAAGATTTTCAAGGGGTTTTGACGGCATCGTTTCAGAAGCCTTGTTCCCCTCAGACCCGAAGACTTTTTGAAAAACCTCGGCTTCGTGGTTCACGCCCATCCTTCTTAGGTAGTGCGTCAGAACAGCGGGTGATTTTTCACTGTTTGAAAACTCCTCCACCATGTCCCTGCCCCATTCCTTGATATCCTCATAGCCAATACCGTCCTGAAGCTTGGACTGAACAAGCGGCATCACAACCACCGCCTTTTTAAGCGTAGGCTTGAATGTCATCTCGTCGATGGCTTTTACGACCTGCTTTACAAGGTCCTCGGCCTTTACGATATCACCCTTCATCAAGTGGGTTTTGGCCTCAGAAAGCACAGCGGACTGCTTTAACAAGTCCCTTTCGCCTTTGAGGCTGATATATAGCCCTATCTCCGATTTCATCACCGCCTGATCCAACTTATCGATCAGCTTGTCAAGCAGCTGTACCTTGTGTTCTTTAGGCATCGGTATTTCTTTTGAGACAATGTCGTTCAATTGCCTGTTGATTTCTTTTCTGAAGGTATTGAACTCGTTCCTCACCTGGGCAAGTTTTGGAGTGACCGTCTCCTCAAGCACCATCCTTACCTGCTGCGGAAGCGCCTCTACCATCATGGATGCGAGCGCTTGCACCTCGTCCACAGGCATTTCTTTTACCGCTTCAGTCAATTGCTCCAGTAATTCCACCAGATGGTCCTCATCGAGAAAATCCTTACCCTGATGTCCTATAGAGTGCTCGCCGTGCCCTTTAGGTTCATGCTGCAAAGACCTATTCTCATCATCCGATGCTTTTTCTGTAACTCCCAAAAGGTCGGTTTTGGCTTGTTCGTAACTCGCCTGGTCAAAAGTATTATCCACAGCGCTGTCCACAACCTGTGGATTATCTGTAGATAAGGCCTCCAACAAATCCAGTAAAAGACCGTCAAGCGATGTGACGACAGACAGCACGGCATTCTTTGCACTACCTGTATCCGCAAGGGCTTCCTCCTGTTTTTGACCCGCCCTCACAGGGGCTTTCTGAGGGGCTATGAAATCCACAAGCGACACTGTGCGCGAATTGTGGATATCCGACATCAGCATCGGAGAAAGGGGCATTCCCTTGTCCACGATCATCGAAATAGCCATCAGCTTTTCAGCCGTCGTACCAGGTGCTTCAGTCATGAACTTATTGACAGCATCAATCGTCTCGGGTGTCGCTTCGACACCTAAAGAAGTAAGCAGCTTGACACCATCCTGCGTTTCTTTTGTCAGCCCACTCAAATCAGGACTCTCATTTGTAGGAGTCCCGTTTTCTTTTATAGTCGTAGCCCCTACAGCATTCGCCTCAGGACTTTTCAAATCATTGTAAAGCTGCTTTGCAGCCTGCATCAAATCACGATTTATCCTCATGGTCTCACATCCAATCTACATGTTATACATACATTATCGGCATCTCCCCCCACAAACTTGACCCTTTATGTCTACCCTCGCAAAAGCAAAACAAAAGCGGGTGTTTCCACCCGCCTAACTCTATTAAACCATATCACTTCTCTTAAACCCCTCACGTCACCTGCTGCCTGTCTACAAGCACATAGCCTATGATGCTGAACAGGGTTCCCATGATCAAAAGCATGATGAGGGGTGTGGCGATTGTGTCTGTTCCAAGGTGGTACATCGTTAGGTTTTCTATGCCCTCTATGGCCCACTTTTGTGGCGTGAAGTTGGCCATCATGAGCATCACTTTGGAATTTACGATTTGAAGGGGCCACATGCACCCGCCAAGCATGGCAGAACCGGTGATCAGGATCGGTGCTGTGGCACCGAGTTGGCTCATCGACTTGACGATACCCGTAAGCAGAAGGCCCATGCCTGTGATCGCAAAACTGAACGCACCTACCAGAATGGCGACAGGCACCAGGTTGCCCACTCCCCAATCGATCTTCAGGACAAACTGGCCGAAAATGAAGACCGTCATGATCTGCAAAAATCCTAAGACGAAGATACTCACCAGATGGCCGAACATGATTTCATATTTTTTTATCGGCGACACGAGCGCCCTTTGCCAAGTGTAGTTTTTCTTTTCGGTGATGATATCACCTACGCCGAAGGTAACAGTGTACATGGCGAACATGATGGTGAAGCCGATCAGTCCGTGAAGGGAACTGTCATATCCCGACCAGATGCTGTCTGTTTCGATCAGACTCGATACGACAGGCATCATGTCCACCCCGCGGCGGTCCTGCTTGTCGAAGTAGTCGACCGTTTTTAAATAGGTCGCCTCTGCGCTTGTACCCGACATCCCCGATAAGACAGCACTTACCTTGTCGACAAGCGCATCCCTCGAGAGAAGTCCTCGCCACTTTCCTTCGAAGGCCTGCTCGGCTGCGATGGCGTTCATATCCTCTCTCAGTTTGAACTTGCTGACTTCGATCTTTTCATCGCTGTACACGTCCACCACGTATAGGACATCTATTTCAGTCTTATCAAGGGCAGTGCTTCCAAGCCCCTTTTCAAACCATATGATTTCGTAGCTGGAACCGCCTTCAAGTCTTGCCTCTACTTCCACATCCCAACCCATGCTTGACCGTTCGATACCGATCCTCGTAGCAGAACCGCTATAGCCTGCCATATTGAAAATGGCGACAAAAGCGATGGAGAGAACCATCATGACAAGCATGATCTTATAGTCGTCCTTGAGTTTTTTAAGTTTCAGCCATAATAGTGTTCTCATGTGTTTTCCCCTTTCTGCCGTAGGCGACAATCGCTATGGTAAGAAACGCTGTTCCCATTGCGATAAGCGCAAACAGATCCGAACGGTAGCTGCTCATGTCGAACCCCTGCATGTTCTGCAAGAACGCGTTCATAGTAAGGCCGTTGACCGTCAGTTTGCTGAGTGTCTTAAAGAATCCCGGCAGCACCGACAAGGGAATGAAGCTGCCTCCTAAAAAGGCCATGACCTGAAAGATGAAGGACTCAAGCATGTTGGCTACTTTGAAATTACCGGTTCTCACGGTATACACCGCGATCATTAGTCCCATACCGGCAACTGCGAAAATCGACGCGCTTGCTGTAAGTACTACAGCCAGCAGACTTCCCCAAACGACACCTAAGACGATGCTTGAAAACATCACCATGGCGACCAGCTGGACCATGCCAAGAAGGAACATCAGTACAAATTTGCTCATGAGTATCATCCATCTGGATACGCCTGTCATATGAAGCCTTTGAAGCGTATAGGCCTCCTGCTCCTCGAGCATCAGCCTTGACCCGTAGCCTGCTGTAAAGAGCAGAAACATCGCCAGCATGGCCATCGTATAGTAGGCCGGTGCCGTCACGGTCGTCCTGCCCTTGATCACTTCTTGGCTAAAGGCGAGCATCTCCCCTGTGGCATCAGCTGAAAACAGCGCTTCTAGCTGGGTACCCAGCTGTTCAAACATAGCCACATCCCCTTTTGACAAGAGTTCACCCATCATCAGGTTCTTGACAGTCCACATTTCCTCCATACGGGTGGAAAAACCGTCCACCAGCATCTCGATGATCTGTCTCTTAAGATAATTGTCGTTGTTCGACACCACTTGAATGGGTGCCTGGTTTTTAAGGGGTGTCGCACTGTTGATCATATAATTGCTATAAAAATTCCCGTCAAAAATGATGACGCTGTCAAGACTTCCTTCTTTGACCCTTTCATAGGCCGTCTCCCTGTCCATGACTTTCGCACTGACAAGTTCCTCGATTTCCTCTGCTCCTAAAAAGTCAGTCATAAACAGTTCTTCAAAGTCGAGCGCTTCCACACTGTCAAACTGGCTGAGCGCCGCATCATCAAGCAGTAGCACCGCAGCAGTGTCCCTCAGGTAGTCAGAAGGTGCCTTCGCCTCATAATCGAAAACGACTCCGACTTGTATGACAGATACCGGTGCTCCATCCTCGAAGATTCCCGATAGGGCAAAGCTAAGTATGGTCACAAGGATGATGGGCATCACGATCAGCGTAAGGATCGCCTGCCTGTCGCTAAGCGCTGTCTTGAGATCCCGCTTCAATAGATTTATAAACATCATAGGTCCCCTCCTAATCTCGGAGCGCTTTACCTGTTAGCTGTAAAAACACCGTTTCAAGATTCGCTTTTTCAATATCGATCGAAAGCACTTCATACTCCGTGTCTTGAAGTGTCTCGATCATTCGCTTCAAGATATTGTTCTCTTCAACGATCATTTCGACCTTGTTCTCCTTGCGTTTCACTTCTGAAACGCCTTTTATTCCTTTTAGGATTCCAAGCAGGTCGTCCTCTATCCTGTCAAAGGTGACCGTTAGCAGTTCATTGTGGGGCACCAGTTCAAGAAGCTCCTCTTTTGTACCGCTTGCGATGACTTTACCCTTGTCCATGATGCTGATCTTGTCGCATAAGAACTCGACCTCTTCCATGTAGTGGGAGGTATAGATGATTGTCATCCCCTGCCTGTTGAGTTCTTTGACAGTCTCTAAAATATGATTTCTCGACTGCGGGTCGATACCCACTGTGGGCTCGTCCATGATCAGTAGCTCGGGTTCGTGAAGCAGTGCCACTCCGATGTTGAGCCTTCTTTTCATACCGCCCGAATACTTGTCCACGCGGTCCTTCAGCCTATCCTTGATACCGATGATCTCAGATACCACTTCAATCCGGTCCTTCAGATGCTGGCCTTTGAGCCCGTAGGCCTTTCCCCAGAACTTCATGTTGTCCATGCCGCTAAGCGTCGGATAAAGGGCTATTTCCTGAGGGACGATGCCAAGGTGCTTCTGTATCGCCTTTGGATTCTTGACGATATCTTTTCCGCCGTAGCTGATGGTGCCCCCGTTTGGGACGATTAAGGTCGAAATCATCGAAATCGTCGTCGATTTTCCTGCTCCATTGGGTCCGAGCAAGCCGATCAGGTCACCCTTTTCCACTTCAAAGCTTATTCCATCCACGGCTTTTAAAGTACCGTAGTTCTTTTTTAGGTTTTCAACCTTAAGTAACATCCTCTTCGCCTCCGTTATTCTTTATCGAAACTCTCCAGCAGTTTCGGGAGTTCCTCTTCTAGGTTTTCTAAAGGAATCATGTCTTTCTCATCCACATCCGGAAATTCTATAGAAACCGCATCACCAATTTTTCCTAGGGTCATATGCATGTCAAACCTAAATCCTGTGATAAAGCTTTCCTCATTCTCAAGACTGGCGACAAGGCTTAATCTTCTATCGATCACATAACCGTCGTGGTCCAGGTAATGGATGATCTCAAATTCCATGAGCTTAGTCGTATCGATCACTTTTTCAATCGCGCTCATCAGCTCTTCCTTTTTTAGTGGAGTTTCATTGGAAGACAGATAGGCGTCTATGTTTTCATCCTGCCCTAAAGCGCTTAGTGCTTCTTTTGCGAATTTCCTAAGTGCGGGATCGCTGATCCTCACTTCATATTTAGTCGCTTTCACAAGTCCGTCCGGAGTATCCATTACCGTATTCTCACCCCTAAAGACATCCTCTTCGCCAAAGCTTTCCCTATACGCCTTGTCGATACTTTTTAGCGTGTCCTCATCGAGCTGATATACCACAGCGCCTGAGAGGACCTCTTCATCCATACTCAACTCCTTGGGATTCAAGTAAACATATTTTCCTAAAAGCGGTATCTCGACTGTGACCCTATCGCTCGAAGCGACTACCTGACTGTCGATGCCTATACCGCCGAATACTGTGAAGATATCAAACTTGGTCCTGCCCGCTTCCTTGTCGAAGGTTTCTGTAAGCGTCAGTTCAATGTTGTTCATCGCCTTAAACAGCTCGATGTCCACGCCTTCCATCTTGGCCTCATCGACCTGAAGGCCGTAACCGATTTCCATTTCACGTACACCGCTTTGCACCTGGTCTGTCCTTTCGACCGCTTCAAGGTAATTGTCGTAGTCCTTGGACTGACACCCGACGAGTGCAAGTACCAATACTAATGCCAATAAAATCATGCCTGTGTTTTTCATAACCACACCTCCTGATACCAGTATAGGCTTTCCTCACGTGTCGCGAATCTCACAAAAGTCATTCGATTTATGGTTTAAACCATTACTTTTGTCACTACTGCGCCTCACATGGGCGTCCTTAGCCTACGACATTGTTATGAATCGCAAAAATTGCAAGCTGTGTCCGGTCTCTGAGTTCAAGCTTTGAGAGCATGCGTGTGATGTTGTTCTTTACCGTTCCCTCCGTGATAAAGAGCGACTTTGCGATTTCCTTATTGCTCTTCCCTTGACCGATCAGTTTCAAGATATCCACTTCTCTTTGGGTAAGCTCATCGATTATCGGATTCCTTACAGGCGCTTGGACTGTTCCTTTTAACCTTGCCATCACCGTTGTCGCAGCGTGTTCGTTAAGGAGTGTGCCGCCTCCGCTTACGGTCCTTATGGCGTTTGCAATCTCATCTGGCGCAGTATCCTTTAGCAGGTAGCCCGATGCGCCGTACTTGAGTGCGTCGAGTACGTAATTGTCGTCTAAGAAGGTGGTGAGCACCAGTACTTTAACCTCGGGGTACAGATCCTTGACCCTTTTGGTGGTTTCGACACCGTCAAGGTTAGGCATTTGTATGTCCATGACGACCACATCGCATGTCTGATTTTTCAGTTCAAAGAGCAGCGCCTCACCGTCCGGTGCGGTGGCGACCACTTCTAGGTCCTCTTCCATGTTGAGTATTGTCTTCAATCCGCTAAGCACGATGAGCTGGTCATCTGCTATCATTATTCTAATCATGGTCTCCCCCAAGCGGCAGTATCCCTTTTACGGTAAAGCCTTTGTCTGTTTCAAATTTGACGGCACCGGATAAGGCCTCAACCCGCTCTGTGATTCCCTTTAAACCGTACCCTTCACCAGAATCCTGTGCGCCTATTCCGTTGTCAGCGATGCTGAACACGATTCCGGCCTCTTCTTTGATGATGATGATCTGCACAAAGCTTGCATGGGCGTGCTTCGCGATATTTGTTAGCGACTCCTGAACCACCCTGAAGAGCGTCGTGACCGTTTGCTCATTTAGGTCTTCCTCTGGTACATCGATGGTCCTTATTATGGTCCAGTCACTCTTGCTCTCGAATTCAGAGATCAGGTTTTCGATCTCCTTTACACCCAAGCGCTCAGACGGCAGCCTTAAGGCGCTGACGACCTGTCTGATGTCACTTAGCCCTTTCTTCACAGAGGTTTTCGCCTGCTGCAGTATTGCTTTTAGCTCATCATCCTCAGACTTTCTTTGAGCCATTTCAAGCGACATCACCGTCGCTATCAAGTCGTGCCCGAGGGTGTCGTGTATCTCACGGGCGAGTCTTGTGCGTTCTTCCAGGGCGGCAAGCTCCTTGACCTGATCGGAATAGGCTTTGAGCTGCTTATGCGCCTTCAACAGTTCCTGGTAGAGCACTTCCTTCTCACTACGCTGGGCGTCGATCTCTTTAAAGAGTGAAAGGGCGACAATCAGCGAGATGCCTACAAGACCCAAAAACGCCGTTTGTGCGATGTTTCCAACGCTTAAGCTGATACTTAAAAGGTAGACGTATTTAAGCATGGATGCCGCCACGGCGGCTCCGGCAAGCAGATACCACTTCACACCAGCGACTCCGAATGTCATATCGATCAGGAGCGTGAGATAAGCGATATGGAAAAAGTAATTGACCACATAGCGCGACTGCATCTCTAAAATGACCAGCAACAGGATCTCTAAAACAAAGGTCATAAAAACACGCCTGTCCTCATGAAAGAAAACCCTGAAAACGTGCTGTAATACGATCAACCCGCACAATCCGAACAGGGTGAAAAAGCGAACCCCCTGAACATCGTCAAACCAGATTCCGATCATAAGCACAAGGGCGATCGGTAGAATATGTAATAATTTATTTTTTATCGGCATAAGAAAACCTCCTAATTCATTATAGCAGATATGGGAATGCATAAAGTGGACTTCCACATTTTCTTAAAGACGCTCCGCTCCAACTGCAAGGCAATCCTTCCTAGCCCTAATATCCTTCCTTGCATTTCAAGCGAAGCGCCTTAAAAGTACATGTTCAATTGAAAAATGCCAGCCAGCACCTAATGATCAGCCGCTAGCTAGCAAAAGAGTTGTATAAAAAGAACCCTTAGTGTGGTTTTCAAAATATGCACTGCTCCCAAAACTCTAAATCAGAGGATGTAAGAGAAGTGCCATCTATAAAACCACACTAAGGGTTGGTCATAACAATTCTTCATTCACCTAATAACTATCCGCCATTCATCAAATCTCACTCTCCCTCACCTTCTCCCTAAGACGCTCCGCTCCAAAAGCAAGGCAATAATCACTCACCTACCTATCCTTCCTTGCATTTCAAGCGCAGCACCTTAAAAGTATATGTTCAATTGAAAAATGCCAGCCAGCACCTAATGATCAGCCGCTAGCTAGCAAAAGAGTTGTATAAAAAGAACCCTTAGTGTGGTTTTGAAAATATGCACTGCTCCCAAAACTCTAAATCAGAGGATGTACGAGAAGTGCCATCTATAAAACCACACTAAGGGTTGGTCATAACAGTTCTTCATTCACCTAATAACTATCCGCCAGTCATCAAATCTCACTCTCCCTCACCTTCTCCCTAAGACGCTCCGCTCCAAAAGCAAGGCAATAATCACTCACCTACCTATCCTTCCTTGCATTTCAAGCGCAGCGCCTTAAAAGTATATGTTCAATTGAAAAATGCCAGCCAGCACCTAATGATCAGCCGCTAGCTAGCAAAAGAGTTGCATAAAAAGAACCCTTAGTGTGGTTTTCAAAATATGCACTGCTCCCAAAACTCTAAATCAGAGGATGTAAGAGAAGTGCCATCTATAAAACCACACTAAGGGTTGGTCATAACAATTCTTCATTCACCTAATAACTATCCGCCATTCATCAAATCTCACTCTCCCTAAGACGCTCCGCTCCAAAAGCAAGGCAATAATCACTCACCTACCTATCCTTCCTTGCATTTCAAGCGCAGCGCCTTAAAAGTACATGTTCAGATGAAAAGTTTCAGCTGGTTTCAAATGAGCAAAAACAATGTAATAAAAGAGTTGCATAAAAAGAACCCTTAGTGTGGTTTTATAATCAGTCCTCCTTTAAATACTCTGCAATCATACTATTGCAGAAAAAAAAAGCCATGCGGCTAGAATCCACATGGCTGATAGTACTCTTATAAGTCGTCAATATTGACCTTGGTGCTGCAGCTACCGCTCGAGCAGTCGCTCGGGCATCCGCTGCAGGATCCTTTTTTCGTGTTCTTGATGGTGTTTTTCACATTGATGGCGACAAGTATTCCTATTCCTACCGCCAGTAGAATTGTGATGAGTGTTCCCATTTGATTACCCCCAGATGAATGTTCCTACTTGATAGACTAGCATGGCTACAAACCAAGCTATCGCCAACTGATAAACCACTGAGAAACCTGTCCACTTCCAAGAGTTGGTCTCTTTCTTTATCGCTCCGATAACCGCCACACAAGGTGTGTAGAGTAGGACGAATACCAAGAAGGCATACGCAGCTATCGGTGTGAAAAACCCGCTCATGTTCTGGTAAAATCCTGCAGCTGTTATGTCCTCGGCAAAACCGAAGGCGATCGCCATGTTCGACACAACCACTTCCTTGGCTACAAGACCTGTCAAAAGAGAAAGACCGGCCTGCCATGAACCGAATCCGAGAGGCGTAAGGAAGTAGCCGATGACTCCCCCGATGGAGGCGCCGAAGCTCTCATTCATCTCGACCATTCCACTAAAGTTGAAGTTCATCACAAACCATAAGATAACAGAAGCCGCGAAAATGACGGTACCTGCCTTATATACATAACCTTTTACACGTTCCCATACGTGAATCAAAAGCGATTTCACACTTGGAAGCCTGTAAGGGGGAATCTCCATTACAAAATGGGATTCTCCGGCCTTTAGAATTGTTTTTCTTAAGACAAACGCCGCAAGCAGCGCGATGACGATTCCTAAAAAGTATAACGAGCCCATGATAAGCGTTTCGTTGCCTGGGAAGAATGCTCCTGCAAACAGAACATATACAGGAAGTCTAGCACCACATGACATGAAGGGATTGATTAGAATCGTGAGCAACCTGTCCTTTTCGTTATCTAGGGTTCTTGTCGCCATGATCGCAGGCACATTACATCCGAACCCTAAGATCATTGGAATGAAAGCTTTGCCGTTGAGTCCGACTCTTCTTAAGTACTTGTCCATGATAAAGGCGACACGCGCCATATAGCCAGAATCCTCAAGAAAAGAGATTGCGATGAACATGATTGCGATATTGGGCACGAAGGTAAGGACTCCGCCTACACCCCCGATGATCCCATCCACGACAAGGGCTCTCATCCATTCGGCGACACCCATGGTGATAAATGCCTCACTGACCCAAACACTGAGATAGTCGCTAAAGAACACGTCGATGTAATCAAGTCCGATGTTACCTAAATCAAAGGTCAGTTTGAACACGCCAAGCATCACCAGGATAAACATGGGAATCCCGAATACAGGATTTAACATCAGCGTATCCACCGCATCCGAAAGCTTATGGAAATTTCTGTTTTTTATGAAAAAATGATTTCTTGTGATGATTTCAACAGAATCGTATCGTTCCTTGGTCACCGCTTCTGTGATGTTCTGGAGTCCGTCCATCTTGATATTGTGCGTCAGAATAAAGGACTCATCTCCATCGATCACACGTAGCGCGTCTTTTCTCTGAGGTAATTGCATCTGAAGCTTTTCAATCGCATCTTCCACTTTCTTTGAGTAGACCGGCGCCACCGGACGGTAGGCTACTTTGCCTTCAGCAAGTGCGATGACACGTTCCATCACTTCTTCAAGTCCGCGCTTCTTTACAGCTACAATCGGTACGAAGTCCACTGCGAGCCTCTCGCTTAAACCATCAATATCTATCGTACCACCTGTTTTTTCAACCTCATCCATCATGTTGAGCGCAACCACCATCGGCGTGCCTGTTTCAATGATCTGGGTCGTCAAATAAAGGTTCCTCTCCAGTGCCGACGCGTCAACGATATTGATTACGACATCGACGGCATCGCTCATGATAAAATCGCGTGCGATCTTTTCTTCCAGGGAGTTTGGCGACAAGCTGTAGGTACCAGGCAGATCGATGACCTCTATCGTATAGTCGCCGTATCTGTATTCACCTGATTTTTTTTCAACTGTCACACCCGCCCAGTTTCCTACATAGTGTTTGGCGCCTGTATAGGCGTTGAATAATGTGGTTTTTCCGCAGTTTGGATTTCCTGCCAGAGCTACTCTGATCGTTGACATGCTATTACTCCTCATATATAATACGTTTTTGTAATGAAAACCATTCTCATCGTCGAGCTTTTAAAAAGTATTGACTTGAGCCAATACTTTCTTATAATTGTCTACTATGCTAATTCAACTTCGATTTTATCGATGATTCCTCTTCCAAGCGCCAGACGCGCACCTCTAACCTCGATGATCCAAGGTCCCAGTTTGGAATGTTTGACTATTTCTAATTTCACACCGTCGGTTAAGCCGAGATTGTTCAATTTTCTTTTGAGTTCTTTACCCCAAGAAATCTCTTTTAGCACTACGGTCTGTCCCTTTTTTGTATGTGATAAAGGCATACGATCCCTCCTAGTTGAGTAGTAAATGACTATAGAATTTGATGCTGATAGTCGTTCTCATATCTTATACCCTAATCTTATTCGAATTGATACTCATTGTCAATACGTAAGCAATTATTAAGTGTCCAAATATCTGACACCTAATATTTTACTTATAAATCAAACATGCTTCTCACCCAAAGTTCAGCCCTTGTGAAGATTTCATCCTCATTTTGCTTCTCAATGTCGAACGCTTCCTGACCGATGATCTTAAAACCCTCAAGCGCATCGCCGAATTTCTCAAAGATGTGTCCGCAGTCCTTGTCGAAAGTCGCAAACAGGGCGATCTGCTGATCCGTCCAAGTGGCAAGATCCAAGAAGGTCTGAATCGCCGAAGCGAAAGTTCCCATCCAAACCGGTGAACCGATAATGACGGTCTTGTACTTGGACAGGTCGATATCCGACTGCTCTAGAACCACCTGCTGATTTAAAAGGACTTGAATCCTTCCTTTAATGTGCTTGCTCATGCTGTTTGGATCCAGATCATGGATAGGCTTAAGCGCCAACGTATCAAAGTTGAACTTTTTGGAAAGGTGCTCGGAGATACCTTTACAATTTCCTTCTAAAGAATAAAATACAATCAGCGTGTCGCTCATTCAAGTTCCTCCTTCACGATCTGTTTTGCTGCAGAATATCCCATACTAAGTGCTGCTTGTATATTATACCCACCTGTATCGCCATCTATGTCAACAACTTCACCGACAGCGTATATTCTTTTGTGCTTTTTCAGCGCAAAGGTCTTTAGTGAGACCTCTTCAAGCGAAACACCGCCTGAGGTTGCCATCGCCTGTTTAAATCCGATCGCCTTGAAATCGCTTATTCTATAATCTGTAAAGATCGCTCCTAGACTCTGCCTGTTCTTTTTGGATACCTCGCTCATCTTCAAGGTGGGGTCAATCCCAGATCGACTTAGGAGTTCCAGTATGAAGGCCTTTGGTAGGTCAAGCGTCTCCAGTACCGTCTTCAACTGCCTTTTTCCGTTTTGGGTCGCCGAATCGATAAGAAAACGGTCGAACTGGGACTTATCCATGTCCAAAAAATTAAAGGATAGGACATCGCCCGGTTCAAAGCTTCTGCTCGAATTCAAGATAAGCGGGCCTGAAAACCCCTTATGAGTGATAAGCAGGTCATCCGTAGACCTCAGGACCTGCCCGCCCTTTCTCAGGATCGTCAGTGTCACCCCTTTAAAGCTAAGTCCTGATAAAGGGGTAAAGGCGTCACTTAATGAGATACCCGTAAGCGCCGGCTTGATGGCCATAATGTCTACGCCAAGCGCCTTGAACCAGGCATAGGCGTCTCCTGTGGTCCCCAGAAGCGGATAACTTGCTCCCCCAGTCGCCACAACAACCGTCGATGCTGTATACTCATCCTTAAGTGTTCTGACCAGCCACTTCCCATCCACAGCCTCCACACCGGTCACCGGTTCATCCATGAGGATCTTCACCTTAAACTCTTTCAGCGCGCCGGCAAATGCTTCGATGACACTGCTGCTTTTCAGACTTTTAGGAAAAACCTTGCCATCTTCCCTGATCAAAGGCTCAACGCCAAGTGATCTGAGGTAGGCGATCGCATCTCTTGCGTCGAATGCTTTTAGGGCATGTCTCAGCTGTTTTCCTTTTGTTCCATAATGGGTCATGAGGATATCCTTATCCTCATCGTGCGTATAATTGCACATCCCGCCTCCTGAGGCAAGTATTTTTTTACCCAAGACCTTGTTTTTTTCGATAATTGTGGTTTCAAGACCGGCTCTGGCGCATTCAAGTGCGCAGATCAGTCCAGACGGGCCACTGCCAATAACGATTACGCTCATCGCAACCTCCCCTTAATCGGATAGTCAACTTAACTGATACATTGTTTTTATTGTAAAATTACTCTAGAATGGTAATGAAGGAGGTGACCGCTTTGACACAGACCGACGCACTTGTCTTACTAAACGCATTTAGAATGGGAGTCGTTCCAGGACCCATACTTAGTGGTACGATCGACAGAAAGAAAATCACCGACAGGTTGAGACTTTTTATCGAGGAACTGGAAAACAATAAGACAAACGCACTTCTGATAAAAGGTGAATACGGCAGCGGTAAAAGTCATACGCTCAGTCACTTTAGGTATGAGGCCGTCAAACGTGGTTTTGTCGTTTCTCAAATCACGATCGATCAGGGATTCAAGTTAAACCGCCTGGATGAGCTATACCATGAAATCATGCACAACCTATATGCCACAGACGGTTCAAACATGGCCTCATTCGAAGACATGTTCGGCATTTGGATCGATAATTTAAGGCACTCACCGGACCGGAGCCTTGCAAGCCATCAGATCAAATTCGTCATCGATGAGATGAACAGGCATCACGATTCCTTCAGCAGGGCCTTTTTAGGCTATATCAGGGCATCCCTTGTAAACGACACCGAAAAGGCTCACGTATGCGCAGCCTGGCTTCGTGGTGATAAGAATATTCCCGCAGCTGCAAAACGCGATTTTGGAATCGTCGGGACAATCGATCAGAACAACGCCTTTCACTTTATCAAGGCTTTCTCACATCTTGTGACACTACTCGGCCATAAGGGACTCATACTTATGATCGACGAGCTGGACCTGATCCGCAGCTTAAGGGCGGACAGCAGAACGTCGACCTATGCGACCCTAAGAGAAATCATCGATTCGCAATTTGGAGGAGCACTTGGAAATTTCGGGGTCATCCTTGCCGGAACTCCAGAGTTTTACATGGATCCCTCAACAGGAGTTGCAAGCCATATTCCCCTTGCCCAGCGTTTCGGCCTTGTAGAAGGTATGAAAAACCATCAGGAGCAACTCTTTGATATCGCATCTCTGACAACCGATGACTTATACCTGATCAGTGAGAACATCATGAGTATCTACCAGGTCGCCTACGCTCAGATGGAGATGCCTACCTTCGAAAACGCCTGCCATTTGGTCCTTATGGAGATGAAAAAAAGTAAGCTCGCCTTTTCTTCCATCACCATCCGAATGTTCATCCAGCAATTCATCTCGCTCCTTGACGAGATGAGAAAACACCCTCACCAGAAAATCTATCAGTCTAACCTGACGTTTGAGCTGACTGAAAACGGTGAGATGCGGTTTAAAAATAGATTATAGCTGAACAGATTATAATAAAGAGAATGCCTATGCATTCTCTTTACTCTTATAGTTATGTACTTCCACACGGTTTCTGCCTTTGTTCTTCGCTTCATACAGGCATTCGTCTGCAAAAAGGATGAGCATTCTGCGTTCGTCGTTTTCTTTGGGTACGATGGTCGCAAGTCCGATACTGATCGTCAGAAAACCTGTCGTCGTCATTTCATTGATGATTCCAAGCTCAGAAATGGCTGTCCTCAGTTCCTGAGCGAGAACATACGCCTCCTCTGAGGTGATGTCCGTCATCACAGCCACAAACTCCTCTCCACCATATCTGGCAAACAGACGTCCGCTAAACCTAAACGCCTTGTTTAGCTTTTGCGCGACCGCTATCAATACTTCGTCACCCTTTAAATGTCCATAATGGTCGTTAAACATTTTAAAGTAGTCTATATCAATCATCATCAGATGGATTTCTGTCTTTTTAATCATCGCGATTTCAAAGAGCTGCTCAAAGACATCTTCAAACCGCCTTCTGTTAGGCACCTTTGTCAGACCGTCTATCTCAGAAATGTTCTTTAGCTCTGCGTTTAACCTCTCGAGCTCCCTTTGGGCCTTAAGCCTCGTTGTGATTTCCTGTTCCAGTTTTTTCGACTTTTTCGCATTGTTTATCGCGATGGCAAGATAAGCGCTTAGGGCGTTTATCAAATCGAACTGGTCCTCATCATAACCATCCTTTTCATAACACTGCACAGAACACACACCTATGACATTGTCATTATAACGTAGCGGCACACAAATCAGTGATTGTACGGCAATCTCGTTTGTCACAAGCATCTTCTCGCTAAACTCAGGCATTTCTAAAGCGACATCACCAGACCTTACCAGCGACGACTCACGATAGACTTTTGCCAAAAGGCTATTGGGATCCTCTATCGAAATGCAAATATCCGACTCGAGTTGACCTTCTTCAAAAGTGGTCAGGTTCACAAGATGCGTGCCCTCATCGTTGAGCATCACCATGATAAAGGCGTCGATAGGCATATGCGATCTCAAACTGTTGAACACCGAAAACATGATCTCTGAAAGGTCCAGTGTGGATGTGATCTGCTGACCGATCTTACTGATCAGCTGAATGCGTGTATACGCTTGTTCCAGTTGGTTCTTTTTTGCCACAAGCTCATCAGACTTTAGTCTTAGCTCTTCATTCTTCTGTTTGACCACCGCTCTTTCTTCCAAAGACTCCTCGATTTCAAACCTGATCTGCATCGCATTGATCTGTTGAAGATTGATCTGCTTGCTATGTTCCTTCTCAAGCGTCTGATACGCCTTGAAGTACTCTATGGACTTTTCTTGATCCCCTATCAGATCATATGCCTTTGCAAGCTCCACATGCAGTTCCATACGTGGAATCAAATTACCTTCCTTCAACGACAGACTCCTTGCGAACTCAAGAATTTCGATGATTTCGGTCAGGTCCGCGCCCAGCTGTCCCTTCAGCTTGGAATAGTAGATGATGGTCCTGATCAAGTTCCTGTTGTCCTCCAACTGCTGGCAGATCTCGATGGATTCCTTATACCTGGCATCCATCAACTCGTACTCACCTCTACCGAAGTGAACGATCATCTCCACGTATTTCACATGCGAGAGTTCCAGATCGACATTCTCCCGATTGGAGAGCTCGTACACTTGATTGCAGTAGTCCATCGCCTTTTCATAGGCTTTTCTCATCGCCTCGATTTCACCTAGGTTGATCAGGATGATCGACTTGAGCCTGTGGTATAGGTTGCGATTGGATGTGGTTTCATCCAGATGCTTGTAGGCAAGCTCGTAATAATGGTATGCGCTGTCGATATCGCCAAGGTCGTTGTAGAGTTCACCGATGTTATTGGCACCGACACTCATCACAAGCTCCACCTTATGCTCCTCACCCAGTCGCATGGTCTTCATATAGGCGTTGAGCGCCCTATCCGTGACACCAAGCTCGGCAAGTGCGTTACCTTTTGAATTGAACGCTTTACATAGCATGGTATAGTTTTCATGATCATAACACATGGCAATCAGATGATTGATTGAATTTAGCGACTGGCTGTAATGGCTTAATGTGAGTTCTATGTTTGCTTTTTTTAAAAGCAACTCAAAATAGAAGTCGAGGTCGTCCTGCGCTTCAACACTTCCTAACAGGTCCTCCACCAGCTCATAGGCCTTAATAGGGTTCGTCGACATTGCCATATTCAGCTCATTGCTAAGTATTCCTATCTCTTGTTGGCTTAGTCCCATAACGCCACTCCTCATGCAGTCGAAATTTGATTTCGTCCTTGTAATTTGGCACGGTACAGTTGTTGATCGGCAGCCTTGATCAAATTGTAAAAATCAGCTTCCTTTGTTAGAATCCCAGTATGTATGCCGATACTGATCGTCACCTTGTCATTCAGATCCAAAAGGGTTGTCAGTCCCTTAACTTCTTCTAAGAGTTCTACGCAGGCTTGGCCGATCGCTCTGACATGAATTGCCGATGCGATCACAAGAAACTCTTCCCCGCCAAATCTTGTCACTAAAAAATCGTCCTTAACAAATTTATCCTTAATCAGTTTCCCAAGCAATTTCAGCAGCCTATCGCCATTGACATGTCCATGGGTGTCGTTAAAGCGCTTAAAATGATCAAGGTCCATCACGGTCACCACCATCTCACATGGCATAGGCGTACTCATCATCCACTGCGAAATGCCATTTGCAAGTCCCGTCCTATTGAACAATCCGGTCAATGGGTCCATGCTCGATTTTTCTTTCAGTTCGAAATTCTTATCCCTTAAGGCGACTAAGGTATGATGGTGCATGACCTGCTGTTTGGCGATTTCCTTTTGTTTGTCGTGAAGGTTTAAAGCACCGGCGACCACCAGGCCGAACAGATTGAACAGGGCCTCGTCGTAGTCGCTGTAGTAATCGATATGATGGTGCTGCACACTGATCACTCCAATGGAGTTTTCGCATGTCAAAAGCGGAACAAACATCATCGACTGTGATGGTCCGGCCCCTTTATCCTTTCCCTTAAATGACTGATTGAAATCAAAGCTATCACTTCCTATTCTGACCGTCTGCTTCGAGCTGATCGCATGATAGGCATAGCTTGGAAAGGTCAGGTCCTGTTTGAAGTTCCTAAGGATTTCACCTTTTGATTCTATGTACTCGAAATCGATGAGCTGCTTGTCCTCCGATAAAAATCCGACTAAAAAATCTGAATAGCCGATCATCCTTGGAAGGTGGGTGGTACACAAGCGGTAGATGTCGTCCTTTGACCTAGTCTTTGCAAGCGCCATCGAAAACCGCTCAAGTTCATCAAGCTTTTGAGTGGCGATATTTAGCGCTTTGGTTTCCTTCACCAGATTGACGTTCATCTCTTCAAGTAAGGCCGACTGCCTGTTGGCAATCACCTTTTCACTTTTGAGCCTATGCCTTTCGACATTGGCGTTGAGTCTGTCAATCTGCTGCTTCTTGATATGCCGGTGGATCTCACTGCTGAGTTCCACATGTTTTCTATGGTTTTCAAGACATTGTTCAATGTTGCCCGACTTTTCATATAAACAACCCAGTTCATAAAAACTATTGCCGATGAGTCGTGCCAGATCCAACTCGATCAAGGCTTCAGTCGCATGTTCAAAACACTCAGTAGCGGACTGTGTCTCCCCGAGTCTCAGGTAGACCTCAGCCATTCGCTTGTTGAGCATAGCAAGATCCTTTTTAATATCAGTTTTTAAAAACTGATGTTTTGCCCTTCTAAAACAAGCAAGTGCCTCACGCTCTCTTCCGACTGAGGCAAGTATCCTCCCCTTGCTTTCTAGAGCGAAGCCCAGCCACCGCTTGCCGAGCTGTTGCTCGATTTTCATCACGACCTCGTCGATCAGTTCGAGGGCTTTGTCCTGTTGGCCTACTCCGGAAAGAGCGAAAGCATAGTGGCAATACATTCCTAAATGGCCGTTTCCGCCATAATCGTCATTTTCAATCGCCTTTTCAAAATAACCGCAGGCTTCACGGTATGCCTGAAGGTCGTTCGATATGTATCCCAGATTGTTATATAGTTTATAAAGCAGGTCATTTCTGTTCATCAGCTTCGCACGATAAACCGACTGCTGATACAGATCATGAGCTTCGACAAAATATCCTTGGATATTGAGCACACCCGCTTTTAGATTCAGCCATTTTGTTTCTTCGAGTAGAGATAAGCTTGCGTTAGAAAGAGCGTAATCAGAGAGGGCTTTGGCACTTTGGTAATTGCCGGTCAAATAAGTGCCTTTCGCTATCAGATACAGCAGTTCAAACCGCTTGTGGCTATCCATATGGTAGGCATGGCAATAATGCCTTCGAATTTCTTCAATTGCATTTTGCGGATGGTATTCAAGTTGTTTTTCAAGCCTCTGATAGTCCCACTTCATGATAGTTCCCCCTAAACCTAATCATAGCATAATGAGCACAAAAAAACGATGCGCTTTTACGCATCGTCCTCATCGTTATACATGACCTGTACTAAAAACAGTCCCTTTGCCGGAGCAAGTCCCGGAACTTCTGAACGGTTCTTCGCATCGAGTATTCTTCTTACCTCAAGGAATGAAAGTTCTCCGTATCCGACTGCCAGCAGGGTGCTTACAATCTTTCTGACCATATGGTAGAGAAATCCGTCTCCAAAGAAATCGATGGTGATTTGCCCCTCTTCTTCTGAAACAAAAATATCTTCAATCGTCTTTTCTGGTGATTTCTTGCCGATCTTCACATTGGTGAAGCTGGTGAAGTCGTGTTTGCCGATCAGTATGTTGGCTGCTTTTTGCATGGCGTCTAGGTCGAGCTGCTTCTCGGCTTGAACACTGTAATCCCTTTCAAAGGGCAGCACGATATCCTGCTGGATATTGTACCTATAGTGCTTTACTGTCGCATTATGTCTTGCATGGAACCTCGGGTCCGCTTTTTCAGCAGCCAGTACGCGGATATCGGCAGGCAAATAGTGATTGAGGTCCGTCTTGAGCTTTTTAGGATCTACCTTCTTGACTGTTTTAAAGTTCGCGACCTGTCCCATCGCATGAACACCCGCGTCCGTCCTACCCGCACCGATTATCTCGATGGGTTCTTCAAGAAGCTGAGTCAGCGTTTCCTCTATTTTACCTTGAATAGATTTTTTGTCTTTCAGCCGTTGCCATCCGGCGTAGTGTGTACCGTCATAGGCAATAATCAATTTAATATTCATCAAGTCAACTCCTGAATGACAACACCCAGTAGGCCCGGGCCTGTGTGCACGGTAAGTACCGGGCTGATCTGTTCCAGCACGACCTCTTTAACATAGTCAAATGTGGCGATGACCTCTTTGATCTTAAAAGCTTCTTCCTCCGCATCGCCATGAAGCACGCCTACTTTGATCGATTGACCCGCGTGAGACTTGACGATCTCAATCAGTTCGACAATTGATTTTTTTCGGCCCCTTACCTTTTTATAGGTATAGTAGACGCCTTCCTCATTTACTGAAATGATGGGTTTGATGTTGAGTAGATCACCAACGGTACCTTCGACCTTACCGATTCTACCGCCTCTTTTTAGATATTCAAGCGTCTTTATCACGTAGTAGGTGTTTATCTTCTGACGCAAGGATTTCACATGCTCAACCAGGTCGTTGAATTCCATGCCTTCCCTTGCCGACTTCGCCGCCTCGAGCACCGCAAATCCTAAGCCGAGCGACAGGGACTTTGAATCGACAAGCGAGACCTTCATCTCCTTAAAATCAGATGTGATCTGCTTGACCATGTTGAAGGTTCCACTAAGCCCCGAAGAAATGAATACTCCAAGAACATGTGTGAATCCTTCACTCTTTAGCCTCTCAAGAAGTTCCTGCACATCTCCAGGAGCTGGTAGCGAGGTTTTTGGAACCTCAATACCAAGATTCCTGTAAATCTCATCGGAAGTTATCTCGGTTCTATCTCTATACTCTCGGTCTTTATAAATAATCTTCAGTGATAGCATTTCAATATTGTTACTGCCTAGCTGTTCATTGGTCAAATCACAGCTTGAATCCGTTATAATAGCAATTTTCTCCATAATCTATCCCTCTCTTTCAATCATATATTCCTATTATAACAGAGAGTGCGCACAAATTACTAGTTATCGGTAATAATGCTGTGATAGTACACCTGCAAGTATTAACTTTCATACGTTTAATCACTTATGCTATACTCTTTTTATGCGGATTGGAGGTATCTATGATAAAACAAATGTTTAAAGATAAAGTATTCATTAGCACCCTGCTGACGATAGGAGTTCCCGTTGTGGTTCAGAACGTGATTTCCTCATCCCTCAACCTACTCGATGTGGTCATGATCGGACAGCTTGGCGAGCGCAGCATCAGCGCTGTCGGACTAGGCAATCAGTTGTTCTTCATTTTCGTTCTTCTGCTCTTTGGAACAAACAGCGGAGGAGCGATGTTTGTCGCACAGTTCTGGGGTAAAAGGGATTTACACAGCATACACAAGACCCTGGGCGTCGCGCTGACAATCAGCCTTATCGGGGCCGTCGTGTTTTCGGTGCTGGCCATCGCTTTCCCGAGTCAGGTACTTGGCTTGTTTTCTAAAGACGTCGGTGTGATCTCACTCGGCGCGTCCTATATGCGTATCGTCGGCTGGAGTTACCTCTTCACAGCGGTCAGTTTCAGCTTTGCCATCTCCTCCAGGTCGGTGGGCGATGCCAAGCTTCCCATGGTCGCAAGCGTCGCTTCTCTTATAACAAATTCCATACTGAATCTGGTGCTGATCTTCGGTCTGCTGGGCTTCCCGGCGCTTGGAGTAGTCGGAGCGGCCATTGCGACTGTGATCGCAAGACTTGTCGAGTTCAGCATTATCATCGGACGGATTTTCACAAGCGATCATCCCCTACGTGCGAAGATACGCGATTACTTCGATTTTGGCAGGGTCTTTGCAGCAAAAATACTCAAAAAGTCTTTCCCTGTCATTTTAAATGAATTTTTCTGGTCGATTGGAGTTTCATTGTATGTCGCCGCTTACGCCAGGTCAGGCACCGAGGCATATGCGGCCGTTCAGATCGCGCAGACTGTGGATAGGATCTTTTTCGTACTCGCATTCGGCATCGGAAGCTCCGCTGCCGTGATGATAGGCAATCTTCTTGGCGATAACAAAAGGGAAGAGGCTATCAAGTATTCACGCTATTTCAATATGCTCGCCGTCATGAGCGGTATCGCACTCGGCGGTCTTCTCATGCTCACCGGACCACTCTTTGTAAAGCTATACAACGTTTCGGACCTGGTGCGTGACAACGCCGTCAACATCATGTATGTCATAGGATTTTTCATGACTTTAAAAATCTGCAACGCGCTCCAGATCATCGGTACGCTTAGAGGTGGAGGAGATACGACCTATTCGCTCGTCATGGAGATTTCAAGCGTCTACTTGATCGGAGTTCCTATGGCCTTTCTGTCGACCGCTGTTTGGGGGCTCCCCATCTACATCTGTGTCGCGCTCGTCTCTTTAGAAGAAGTGACAAAAGCCGTCCTCGGATTCTACCGGTTGTTTTCCGACAAATGGGCCAACAATATCATCGACGATCTTGCATAAAAAATAAGTCGCCACTTGGCGACTTATTCATTAGTAAACTGCATGACTATTTCTTTTGCCTTTTCAACGTTGTCTTCACCGACATAAAGTTCGACACCGGTTTGATTCATTCCCAGATAAATAAGACTGGCTTCTCCAAGCCCCTTATATACCGTATGTACAGGAATGTCGTTGTCGTTAAGTATTTCAATTAACATTTCTGCGACTGTATCGTTGTCAAACTTTGCGACTAGCACTTCATGTAGTGTTGGATTTGCTTCACTCATCATATCACACCCCTTTTTCTACTGATGCCCAAAATCCATATGGTTAAACAATGATTTGAAACGTCTTCAAGCGATAAAAAAGCCATCTCTTTCGAGATGGCTTTCTTTTTATGGATTAGTACTCCATTTTTGAGAATCTAACATAGCTAGCTAGACGCTCTTTAGCTTGCTTCTCAGCAACTGCAAATAGTTCTTCTGCAACTTCTGGGAATGCTTTTTGAAGTTTAGTGTAACGAACTTCTGATAATAAGAAGTCTCTAAAGCTCTTAGTCGGTTCTTTAGAATCTAGAGTAAATGGATTTTTGCCCTGTTCTGCAACACGTGGGTCAAATCTCCAAGTATGCCAGTAACCAGCCTCAACAGCTTCTTTCATTTGGTTCTGAGTTCTTCCCATACCCTCTTTGATACCGTGTGCGATACATGGAGCGTATGCGATGATTAGTGATGGACCATCATAGCTTTCAGCTTCTTTGATCGCTTTGATAGTTTGGTTCTTATCAGCACCCATTGAAACTTGAGCTACATAGATGTAACCGTAAGTCGTCATCATGAGGCCAAGGTCTTTCTTCTTGATTCTCATACCTGCAGCAGCGAATTGAGCTGTAGCTGCAACTGGAGTAGATTTAGAAGCCTGACCGCCAGTGTTTGAGTAAACTTCAGTATCGAATACGAATACGTTCACGTTTTGGCCTGAAGCAAGAACGTGATCAAGACCGCCGTAACCGATATCGTAAGCCCAGCCGTCACCACCGATAATCCATACAGATTTCTTGATTAGGTAGTCTTTTAAGCTTTCGATTTCTGCTAGTAATTCGTTAGCTCTCGCATCACCAAGATCTTTACCAAGCATTGGTAGGATCTGGTATGTTGCAGCTTTAGAGGCCGCAGCGTCAGCAGAACCTTCAAGCCATGCTTCAAACGGAGCTTTTTCAATATCTAGAGTTACGATTTCTTTCATGAAGTCAGCAAGTCTAGTTCTTACTTTTTCAACACCAAGCTGCATACCAAGACCGTACTCAGCGTTATCCTCAAATAATGAGTTAGCCCAAGCTGGACCTTTGCCCTCAGCATTTTTAGTGTAAGGAGTTGATGGAGCAGAACCACCCCAGATTGAAGAACAACCTGTAGCGTTAGCGATCATCATTCTGTCACCGAAAAGTTGAGTGATCAGTTTCATGTATGGAGTCTCACCACAACCTGCGCAAGCTCCAGAGAACTCGAATAAAGGTTGAGCGAATTGGCTGCCTTTTACAGTGCCCTTATCCATCATATCGTCTTTGATTGTAAGTTTCATTGCATATTCCCAGTTAGGAACTTCTTGAGTCAATTGAGACTCGATCGGTTTCATCACTAATGCTTTGTTCTTAGAAGGACAGATATCGGCACAGTTACCGCAACCAGTACAGTCCATAGATGAAACTTGGATTTTGTACGTTACGTTGTCAAAACCTTTACCCATAGCCTTAAGTGTTTCAAAGCCTTCTGGTTTAGCAGCTTCTTCAGACTCGTCAAGTAGGAAAGGTCTGATCGCAGCATGTGGACATACATATGAACATTGGTTACATTGGATACAGTTTGAAGCGATCCATTCCGGTACGTTTACAGCGATAGCACGTTTTTCGAATGCGGCAGAACCGTTTTCGAAAGTACCGTCTTCGATATCTTTGAATGTAGAAACCGGTAAATCGTCACCTTTTTGCTCAGAGATCGGTCTAAGGATGTTTGTGATGAAATCTGGCTCTTCTTTCTTAGCTTCTGCAAAATCAGATGCACTAGCCCAAGCAGCTGGAACTTCGATCTCAACAATTGACTCAATACCTTTATCAACTGCTGCATAGTTCATGTTAACAATTTTTTCACCTTTAAGGCCGTATGATTTAACGATTGCGCCTTTAAGGAATTTAACCGCTTCGTCAAGCTCGATAACTTTAGCAAGTTTGAAGAATGCAGATTGCATTACCATGTTGATTCTGTTACCAAGACCGATTTCCTCAGCAATCGCAGTAGCGTTTACTGTGTAGAATTTGATCTCGTTCTTAGCGATGTAGTTTTTAAGAGACGCTGGCAAGTTAGCTTCCAACTCTTCTTTATTCCAAAGTGTGTTAAGTACGAAAGTACCACCCTTTTTAAGACCTTTTACAAGATCATATTGGAATACGTATGATTGGTTGTGACATGCGATGTAGTCAGCTTCATCAATCAGGTAAGTCGATCTGATTGGTTGTTTACCGAATCTTAAGTGAGATACAGTGATACCACCAGATTTTTTAGAGTCATACGAGAAGTAACCTTGAGCGTACATATCTGTTTCATCACCGATGATTTTGATAGCAGATTTGTTCGCACCGACAGTACCGTCAGAACCAAGACCCCAGAATTTACATCTTACCGTGCCAGCTGGCTCAGTAACGATTTTTTCTTTAACTTCAAGAGAAAGGTGAGTAACGTCATCGTTAATACCGATTGTGAAGTTGTTTTTTGGCTCAGTGCCAAGCATGTCGTAAACAGCTTTGATTTGTGATGGAGTCGTGTCTTTTGAACCAAGACCGTAACGACCGCCAACGATTGTTGGAGCGTCTTCGCTGCCGTAGAAGGCTGTTCTGATGTCAAGGTATAAAGGCTCACCGATTGAACCCGGCTCTTTTGTTCTGTCAAGAACAGCGATTTTCTTAGCTGTTTTTGGAAGAACTTCCATCATGTATTCTGTAGCGAATGGTCTGTAAAGTCTAACTTTGACAAGACCAACTTTTTCGCCTTTAGCTACCAGGTAATCGATTGTTTCTTCGATTGTCTCACATACAGAACCCATCGCGATGATAACACGCTCAGCATCTGGTGCGCCGTAGTAGTTGAATGGCTTATAGTCTCTACCTGTCACTTCGCTGATTTGTTTCATGTAATCAGCTACTACTGCAGGTACGTTGTTGTAGTAAGTGTTTGATGCTTCTCTCGCTTGGAAGAAGATATCAGGGTTTTGAGCTGTACCTCTTGTAACAGGACGCTCAGGATTCAATGAATTGTTTTTGAACCTTTTGATCGCTTCGTGATCAACCATCTCGTTGAATACTGAGTAGTCGATTGTTTCGATTTTTTGAACTTCGTGTGAAGTTCTGAAACCGTCGAAGAAGTGCATGAAAGGAACTCTTGTTTTGATAGCCGCAAGGTGAGCGATACCGCCAAGGTCCATAACTTCTTGAACTGAACTAGAAGCTAAAAGAGCAAAACCAGTTTGTCTTGCCGACATTACGTCTGAGTGGTCACCAAAGATTGAAAGTGCATGTGAAGCAAGTGCACGAGCAGATACGTGGAATACACCAGGTAATAACTCACCAGCAATTTTGTACATGTTTGGAATCATTAACAACAAACCTTGTGAAGCTGTGAAAGTAGTTGTTAAAGCACCAGCTTGAAGCGAACCGTGAACAGCACCAGCTGCGCCACCTTCAGATTGCAGTTCAGAAACTAAAACTTCTTGTCCGAAGATGTTCTTCTTACCATTAGCTGCCCATTCATCAACGAATTCAGCCATGTTAGAAGAAGGTGTTATTGGATAAATTGCAGCTACGTCAGTAAACGCATACGATACATATGCAGCAGCCGTATTACCATCCATAGTTTTCATAACTTTTTTGTTACTCATGGATACGTTCCTCCTACCATAATATTGGTTTTCAATGTGAAAATATAACGTGTGTCACTCACAAAACTAATTGGGAAGCATACGTGTATACTTTGTAAACTCATATTAAGTATAGTATACAATATACAAGTATGTCAACGCCTTATAAAAACTTGTGTCTTGCGAATGAATCTCATAAAAGAAAACGTTTTCACCTCCTTGGTTTTGCAAAATTTACGTATCAAAAATACACAAAAAAAACATTTTGCCATCCTGAGTCCACTAAAATAGCCATGCACAAAGGGTAACATTGTTCTACTCATGTTTTTCAACTTTTTTACTAAAGATTCCACAAAAATTGTAACTTCGCCTTCATCGCCGTATTTTGTGAAATTATGAACGAATTTTTATATTTTATTATTCCTTATCCATCAACATTTCTTTCAATTGTTTCGACAAGAGTCTTTCCAGATGAGGTCTCAAGGACCAGTACCCGGTAAACTTCTTGAACTCATCAAGCATTTCCGGTTTTTTGACACCCGAGTTGATACCGCGGATCATCAGGTTCTTAGGCGTATGCTCCATATCGATGAATTCCATCACGACGGTCTGATAACCCATGATCTCCATTAGATTCGCACGCAGGGCATCTGTTGTCATCGCAGCGAAACGCTCTTTCAATATGCCATGCTTAAGCAGCAGCTGCTGTTCGGGCTGAGCGATCTGAGTATAGGCCTCGTGTTGGCAGCAAGGAACAGCCATGATCACTTTGGTATCCCATTCTATCGCCTTGCCGATCGCCTCATCCGTTGCGGTATCGCAGGCATGAAGAGATACGACGATGTCGGGTTGTTTGTCCCAGTTAAAATTTTTGATATCCCCTTGCTTGAAAATCAGAGAATCATATCCAAGCCTTTCTTTGATTTCAGTCAAATGTGCGATGACATCCGCCTTAAGGTCCAGTCCTATGATTTCTACCGGCTGATTCTTGAGCACCACAAAATAGTAGTACATGGCAAACGTCAGGTAGGCTTTACCGCATCCAAAATCGACCACCCTGACAACTTCGTCAAACTTCACAGACTTTATGGCATCTTCGAGTATTTCAAGATACCTGTTGATCTGTTTGAACTTGTTGTATTTCTTTTTGAACACCTGGCCTTCTTCAGACATGATTCCGAGTTCCACTAAAAAATCATGGGCTACGTCCTCTTCAAGCACATACTGTTTTTTTTGATTGTGCGCGTAGCTCACCAAAGATTTCGTAGGTTTCTTTTCCAGTATCTTTACAACCGCCTTCTTATTCGAAAGCATGTGGAAGTCGGCGTTCACCGTATGGACCATCGCTTGTTTGAAATAGCCTTCCATGAGGCCTTCAAGCACTATGGCAGCCTCGCCTGGTTCTAGATTTTCGTGCATCACCTTCTTGTCGTAGTGATACTCGAGTTGAATCAGATAGTTCCCCTTGATATCCACCGGTCGAACAAGCAGCTTCTTGTAGGTCGCCAGCGACTTTTTGCGTACGTTTGAAAAAACCGCCTCTACAAACTCTCCCTGCCTTAATGCAAGTGCGAACAAACTATGTATTTCACTCATGTTTCAACTGTCACCTTCCTGTTTTATAAGTAATCCTTACTCTCTAATCTATCAAATTCAGCCGAATCGATCTGTATTTCCGATTCAGACAAGAACTCAATCAAATTTTCAAGCAGTAACTTGTGCTTCTTTTCCTCGTAATAGATTTTAAGTAGAACCGCCTTGTCAATCGCTTTTTTTGCTTTTAAAATCTCCTGCTTGTAAAATGCGATCGAATTTTCTTCCAAGTGCTTCGCTTCCTTATAAGCGTCAATCACAGAAGTTTGAGTTGTGAAACTCAGCGCATTCACAATAAGTTCGTTGAAGAACCCTTCTGCAAGGTCTAGTTTCTCACTTGTAGGCAGCTGTGCGGTATTCTGTTTCATCGCCCGGATCAGGTCATGATGCTTCTGCTCTTCTTCTGCAAGAAGTCCGAAGATGGTCTGGATCGAGCGGTCTGTCGCTTTTTCTTTTAAATCAAGGTAGAATGCCTTGCCTTCAAGTTCCATGTTCATTGCCATTTGATAGATATCCATTAATAGTCACTCCTCCTGTTAACACTCCCTCACACATTACTATATCAAGCATTCAGTATAAATCAAGGGGCATATGCGACAACCTTTAAGTTGATACCCCGATTTTACTCTGACCGAACAACTAATTGGCCCCTTTCGAGTCTTTGACAGGATGAGTTGAGAAGATTATTTCAGGGTGGGAATTCAGACCGTTAAAAAAAAGGAAAAAAATCAACTGAAAATGTTTGTCAATTAGATAATAAGGTATAATTACAACAGAGAGGGACGCTTCTTATGAAAACGTTTCCTGTACATCATAATCAAATAAGAGAGATAAGGGGTGATTATTATTTACGAACTACTAGGCATCAAGTTCCTAAAGCAAGCAATGATGCGCAAGGTGGTCTATGCGCTTGTTCCAATCATTATCGCATCCATCTATTTTTTTGGATGGCGTTCGATTGTAATGATGGCGCTTGCTTCTGCCGTCGGCGTACTGACCGAATGGATCTTCGAAAAGAAAAAGAACAAACCCGTATCGGAAGCGGTCTATGTGACAGCAATCCTATACACGCTTACCCTACCGGTCAGAACGCCGCTTTGGATCGTCGCTGTCGGGATGATCTTTGGCATCGTATTCGGCAAAGAGGTTTTCGGTGGATTTGGACGTAACGTGTTCAATCCGGCTCTTGTGGGTAGGGCCTTTGTCTATGTCAGTTTTCCCGCGTTTTTAACCGGCCAGTGGACAGCACCATTCACAGACATTGCTGGAGGATTCACAAAATTCATGGGCACACCGATCGACGACCTCGCTTCTGCGACACCCATGTTGATTTTTAGGGCGACAGGTGAAATGGCCGATCTTTCAAAACTTTTCATAGGCAATATCTCCGGATCGCTTGGTGAAACAAGCGCTGTACTTATATTACTTGCAGGGCTTTACCTCCTTAAAACAAAAACAGCCTCATGGGAAACCATGCTTTCGACGCTGCTAAGCTTTTTGATTTTCAATAGCGCGTTTTACCTATTAGGCGCCGAGGCGGTTCCTAACCCGCTATTCGGACTACTTTCCGGAGGAATCCTCTTCGCGGCGGTCTTTATGGCGACAGATCCGATATCCTCACCAAAGACAAAAGAGGCCAAGTTCATCTACGGAGCCATCATAGGGCTTGTGACAGTCGTCATAAGGGGGTTCGCCCTTTTCGCAGGCGGAGTCATGTTCGCCATCTTAATCGGCAACACCTTCGCACCGATATTGGATGAGACGGTCAAATACCTTAAAAAGAGAAAAAAGGAAAGAGGGTGAGTCCATGGCTAAAAAGAAAAAGCAAATCCTTTACCCTGTTTTCTTCATGATCCTGATCACCGTGATTTTTGTAAGCGCGCTTGCGGTCATCAATGAGGCTACAAAAGAGATTATCGCTAAGCAAGAAGCGCTAAAAGTAAAAGAGAACATCCTATATGTGTTCGGTTTGACACACGACCCGACGCCCGAAGCCACTGAAGCCGCATATGATCTTTATATCGAGGAAAAATCAGTCGTGGACCAGCAGGTCTTCTATGCCAGTAAGGACGGAACACAGTTGGGATACGCCTTTGTCATCAGCGGCCCCGGTCTTTGGGGATCCATGACAGGATACGCGGCAGTATCAAACGACTTAGATGCGATTCTTGGAATCAGCTTCGTGAGCCATTCTGAAACACCGGGCTTAGGTGGCAGGGTCGACGAGGACTGGTTCAAGGACCAATTTAGGGGAATCGCCATTTCTAAAGATTCCGACTCCGCCGTATTTAGACCCGCCCCTGAAGGAAATGTCGACGCCATAACGGGTGCGACGCTTACTTCCGAGTCGGTTCGGGTGATCATCAACACGGACATCATCGATTTCATCACAAACTACGGGGGTGATTTATAATGGCTTCTAAAGCACAGAAAGTGATTCATATGGGACTCATCAAGGACAATCCCGTCTTCAGACAAATCTTGGGTATCTGTTCGGCACTCGCTGTAACCAACCTGATGATGAACTCGCTGATTATGGGAATAGGCCTTATGTTCGTAACCGCCTTCTCATCACTTACCGTATCGCTGATAAGACAGTTCACTCCAAAACATATAAGAATGATGGTACAGACACTTATCATCGCCGCCTACGTGATTATCGTAGACATCATACTCAAGGCCTACATGCCAGAAATGAGCAAAGCGCTTGGACCTTATGTCGGTCTCATCATTACAAACTGCATCATCATGGGCCGTGCGGAATCCTTTGCGCAAAACAACACTCCGATTATCTCGTTTGTAGACGGTCTGGCCATGGGTGGCGGCTATGCGGCCGTTCTGCTTGCAATCGCGACTGTCAGAGAACTTCTAGGTTTCGGTTCACTCTTTGGAATCAACATACTCGGCGATGCGTGGGTCAACTGGACACTCATGATCATGCCTCCTGGAGCATTTTTCATGCTTGGAATCGTAATCTGGATCAGCAAGAACGTCTTCCCTGACGTTGAAGCGACCGACGCGAAAGGTGGTGCAAAATAATGCTAGAAATCAATCCTCTAATCATCTTCTTCGCAGCGATCTTCACAAACAACATGATCATGTCCAATTTCCTTGGAATGTGCTCCTTTATCGCAGTATCCAGTGAGATCAAGACCTCGCTTAGCCTTGGACAGGCAGTGACTTTTGTTCTGACCTTCACCACGCTCTTAAACTACATGGTCTATCACTATATACTCGTACCGCTCGGTATCGAGTACTTGAGATACATCGTGTTCATCATCGTCATCGCCGCCTTCACCCAGCTGGTGGAAATGATCATCGACAGATACTTCCCTACGCTTTATCATGCGTTAGGTATCTTTTTACCGCTGATCACTGTAAACTGCGCGATCCTTGGCGTATCGCTGTTCATGATCATCAGAGACTACAACCTGATGCAGTCACTCGCATTCGGCGTAGGATCGGGTCTTGGCTGGACGCTTGCCATTGTCACTATGGCGGGTATCAGACAGAAGATTAAAAACAATCCTATTCCTAAAGGCCTTGAGGGTCCTGGAATCACGCTAATCATAACCGGCCTGATGGCACTGGCCTTTATCGGCTTTAGTGGCATTGTGCAAATTCAATAGGAGGTTACGAGATGAATGACATTCTAACAACCGTTATCTCCATATCGGCAATTTCTGGAACCCTCGCTCTCCTGCTTTCCATTGCGAACAGGACCATTGCCAACTACGGCGACAAGAAGATGCTGATCAACAACGAAAAGGAACTGATCGTCGACGGCGGTGACACACTGCTCAGCTCGCTGATCGAGAACGAAATTTTCATTCCCTCCGCATGTGGCGGCAAGGGAAGCTGCGGCTACTGCAAGGTCAAGGTGCTTGAAGGAGGCGGAGAAGTCCTGCCTACAGAGCTTGGTTATCTGACAAAAGAAGATCAGGACGGTGGAGTTAGACTAAGCTGTCAGTGTAAAGTCAAAGAAGACATCTCCATTGAGATACCCGAAGAACTCTTCAATGTGAAGCAGTATGACTATACGGTAAAACAGAACAACCTAGTCAATTCAACAATCAAACACTTGGTTCTTGATCTGCCTGCCGGAAAAGAAATCGACTTCAAGCCCGGCCAGTACATTCAGATACTGACCCCGACCTATAAGGGCAACGATGAAGAGGTCTATAGGGCATATTCCCTTGCCTCGCCTCCAAGCCAGAAGCATACGATCGAACTCTTTATCGGTCTCATACCTGAGGGTATATGCACGACCTATGTGCACACGCTTTTAAAAGAGGGTCAAAAGTTGACCGTTGTCGGTCCCTTTGGTGATTTCTATTATAGGGAAAGCGAGAGGGAGATGGTCATGGTGGCCATAGGAACAGGCATGGCTCCGATCATGTCTATTCTGAGACATATGCACGAAAACAAGATCCACAGAAAATGCACCTTCTTCTTCAGTGCCAGGAACAAACAGGAGCTTTATATGATGGATAAGATCGCGGAATTTGAAAAGGACATGCCTAACTTCAAATTCATCTATTCCCTCACAAGAGCCACCGACGAAGACCAATGGGAAGGCGACAAGGTCAGAGTGCCTGATCTGATTAAGAAGTATCTTGAAAACGGAGCAAACAAAGAAGCCTACATGTGCGGTAGCCCCAAAATGATCGATTCAGCGGCAGAGGCCTTGGTCGAGATAGGAATGGAAGAAGCCTTCATCTACTATGATAAATTCGAATAAGAATAAACGCATTTTGTTTATTCCGCCCCACCGGCCAGTCAGCTTGCATTTCAGATGACGTAGAGGTGAGTTGAAATTGAAAAGAATCTTACAAGAAGAACTAAATAAAAAAGTTGGACACCTGTCCAACTTTTTTTAATTCATTCTTATATTTTCTCTCTTCTATTTTGCCAATCGATAAATCGCATCCGCATAGATCTTTGTCATCCTCACAAGATCGTCCTTCACGATGTACTCATCCGCCTGGTGCATCGTATCGTGCGCGCCCGGGAACAAAGGGCCGTATGCGACGATGTTGGGCATGCTTCTCGCGTAGGTTCCTCCGCCGATGCAGATCGGCTGCGCCTTCTCATCGCCTGTGTGTATCTTATACACATCCATCAGGGTTTTGATCAGTTCACCGTCTTTGTCATGCACGATAGGGTCCACAGAGCTTACCACATCGTAGGTGAATCTCTCCAGTTCGATGATATTCTTAAATGCACTATTGTATACGTCCTCAAGCGACTTTGTCACAGGATACCTTACATTGACGCTTAAGCTTCCCCCAGCCTCGTTCATGAGGACTGTGCCTACATTGAAGGTCAGCGCGCCAGAAATGTCATCTTCCATTCCCATGCCTATACCCTCGCCGCCCGTGAGCATGTTGATTCTTCTGACATAGGCTCTTACAAAGCTCGAAGCGTCTCCAATTTGAAGGTCAAGCACATCAAGACAGCTCATCAGAAGGGATATGGCATTGGTTCCAGCCTCTGGGGTCGATGCATGTGCAGAAACGCCTTTGACACTGAGCCTTGTAAGCTCTTTAGACCGGTCGATCGTCACATTGCACTCAAAATCCTTGTTGAAGCTTGTGACCATGTCTGTGATATCCATGGTCTCTTCGATAAAGGCCTCCGCATAGTCAGGAACCATGTTCACTGCCGTTCCGCCATTTATGCTGACAACTCTGATACCGCCATCGTCGATGGCCTCTGCGAATGTCTTTTTCAGATTGAAGGTCGTGATTCCTTTTTCCGCATAGATCACAGGAAAATCAGCATCTGGAGTGAAACCGGTGACCGGTGGCTTTTCTTTTGTCAGATAGTGCTTCACGCATTTCGACCCTGTCTCTTCATTGAGTCCGAAGATCAGTCTGATGCTCCTATCTAGCTTTTCACCGGACTCCTTGATCGCCTTTAGTGCAAAAAAACTTGCCGCCGCAGGTCCCTTATCGTCAAGCGCCCCGCGTCCGATGATTCTTGTTTCCTCAATGGTTCCGCCGAAGGGCTCGAACGTCCAGTCGTTGCCTTCGGGCACCACATCCAAATGGCAAAGCACGCCGACATAGTCCTCTTGGTCTCCAAGCTGTATGTAGCCGACCTGATTGTCCATGTTCTTTACTTCAAATCCCGCTTCTTTTCCAAGCTCAAGCATATATTCGAGCGCTTTTGTATTCGCCGCTCCGTATGGATGATTCTCACTATCTGACGAGTCAAGCACGCTCCTGAACTTAAGCAGGCTTGATAGTGTCTCATAAAGATTTTCCTTAGTTGATTCTATGTAAGTGTTCATGATAAATCCTCCCTTTTCATGTTTAAAGTTTATCATAAAAACAGCTTCCCACGCTACTAGGTTTAACGAATCAAATCAGGGGTATAAATTTAACAGGCTTATAATAGTTTTTTTACCATAGATGAGGTGGGGATTTTATGAAAATCGATGGCACTACCGCTAGAATCGCAAGCGGATTAAGAATCAATAGCGCCAAGGATGATGCGGCAGGCCTTGCAATTAGTCAAAAGTTGACGTCTCAAGAGAGTGGCCTTGACCAAGGCGTAAGAAACGCCAGGCAGAGCGCAGATGCCCTTAATACCGCAGAAGGAGCACTTGGCGGAATCAGCGATTCACTGAACCGAATGAGGGAACTTGCGGTTCAGGCATCAAATGGAATCTTAACAAGCGACGAGCGTAAGATCATACAAACTGAAATCGACCAGATCAAAGAAGGCATCACCGATCAGGCGAGAAATACTCAGTTTAACACCAAGCAGCTACTCGACGGTTCCTTTAGAGACATAGCGACAGGCACTCAACCGGATGGTTCCGGTGCGACTGTCGGCGTCGCAGGATCGACGCTAGCAGAACTTGGTATCGAAAATTTCGATGTCACAGGCAGCTTTGATATTTCAACACTCGACCAGGCGATCAGCAGAGTCAGCGAAAACAGAGGACAGATCGGTGCTCAGACCAATGCCCTTGAAAGTACGATACGTAGCAACGAGATCGCGCGAGTGAACACCACAGCCGCCAACTCCAGGTTGAGGGATGCGGATGTCGCAAAAGAGTTTTCACGACTTAGCCAGCAGAACATCAACCAGCAGTATAAGTTAAGCATTCAAAAATTGCAGCAACAGCATGAGGGCAATTCACTCAACCTCCTGCTATAAAAAATAAAAGACCTTGAATTTGAGGTCTTTTTGTTTTGCTTCTTGTTTTGCTTCTTATTATTATGATCCGACAGTTTTTTTCAGTTCGATAACCTCAGCTTCACTGAGTTCTCTCCATTTGCCCATCTTAAGGTCTCCAAGCAGCACGTTGACGATGCGGACCCTTTTGAGTGTGATCACATGGTAGCCGAGCACATCGCACATTCTTCTGATCTGTCTGTTGAGCCCCTGGGTCAATATGATTTTGAACCGCCTTTTTCCAAGCCTTTCGACAGTACATGGTCTGGTGAATGTATCGAGAATATGTACCCCGCTGCTCATTCTAGCGATAAAATCGTCCGTGACCGGTTTTTCGACCTCGACGATATACTCCTTCTGGTGATAGTGTGCGGCTTTCATCAGCCCATTGCTAAGCTCACCGTCGTTGGTCAGTAAGATAAGCCCTTCCGAATTCTTATCGAGTCTTCCCACAGGAAAAACCCTTTCCTTAT